>JALONJ010000185.1 GCA_025455045.1 Microscillaceae bacterium
TGTTCAGCTATAAATTCTTTTAATAAGTCGGGTTCATCCAGTTTCATATTTGTATTTTTTTTAGGCAAATTTGCAAAAGGTTTTACGAAAGTCTATAAATCCAAACGCATTTACACGGGCAGGCTAGACAGCCTGCTTTACAATTTTTCTGAAAATCAGTGGATATTCATAAGTAATTGATTATCAGGCAGTTATAAAAAAAATCTCCAAAACCACGAGTTGTGATTTTGGAGATTTTTTATTTTTAAAACTTTTACAATCTTCTAAACAAGCCGCCAAAAGTGAGCATTTCCATTGGGTTGGTGGCTTTTATTTTGCCGGTCATAAAAGCCTCTTGCGCGTTGGCGCGCCCGAGTTCTACATCTTCATACACTTGAGCTTCGGTCTCGACGAGGCATTTGGCTTCGCCTTCCAAGCCTTCGGCAATTTGTACTTTTCCGTTATCGAGCTTGACCGTAAATTTGCCGCCAGTTTCGCCCGCGAGGTCAAAATGAAAAACCCCTTGATAATTTCCGGCTTTTTCGGCTTTCAATCTTTCTTGCAAGGAATAAATGATTTCTTTGGCAGTTTTGGGTTTAATCGGCTGATTATCAGCGTTTTCGTGTCCGATAAAACTTTTGTATTTTACCTCATCAATAATCATTTTTGATAATATCTCGCGCATTACTTCCGAACTGCCGCCGCCAATCGTACCTACGCGGGTATCGCGGTACATTCGGGCAATTTTGTAATCTTCGATGAAGCCATAACCCCCAAAAAACTGCAAGGCTTTGGTCATTGTCTTATCCGAGAGTTCGGAAGCCAATAGTTTTGCCATCGATGCCTCTTTGACCACATACTTGCCATCGTTGTGCGAGCGACACACATAATACACAAATTGCTTGATAGCCTCAATTTCCGAAGCCATATCCACGGCGCGGTGGCGCAATACTTGAAATTGATTGAGTTTTTTGTTAAATGCCGAGCGTTGCGACATATATTCCAAAGCATAATTGAGCGCAAATTCGCAGGCAGCAACTCCGCCTACTGCCCCCACCAAACGCTCCAATTGCAAGCCGCCCATCAGGTAATAAAAGCCTTTGCCTTCTTCGCCAATGAGGTTTTCGACCGGCACTTTTACATTGTCAAAAAACAATTGGGCGGTGTCCGAAGCGTGCCAACCCAATTTGTTGAGTTTGGTGGCACTTATGCCCTCCGAATTGAGGTCTAAAACCAACAAACTAAAACCGGCGGTTCCGGCATTGGGGTCGGTTTTGACGACTGTAATCACAAAATCGCCATATACGCCGTTGGTAATGAATATTTTGCCTCCATTGACTATATAGTGGTCGCCTTGCCGAATGGCGGTGGTTTTGATATTTGCCACATCTGAACCGGCGGTGGGTTCGGTAATGCCAATGCAAGCAATCCACTCGCCCGAAATGGCTTTGGTGAGGTATTTTTCTTTCAAAAATTCACTACCCACATTGGCAATGTAAGGAGCTGCCATAAATTGGTGCGCCGTAGGAATGATGGAAACTCCGCCCGAAAAACACCTTGCCATTTCTTCCAAAAAGACCACGGTGTACCAAAAATCCAATTCCATTCCGCCGTATTTTGCCGGAAAGTTTAGCCCCAAATAGCCTTGTTCGCCAAACTTGCGCCAGACTTCTTTGGGAACTTGCTGATTTTTTTCCCATTCGTCCACAAAAGGGATTACTTCTTTTTCTAAAAACTTGCGCAAAGACTCCCGAAACATCTCGTGTTCGTCGGTGAAGTAATAAGAATTTGATTGCATATTTTTTATTTTTTTAATTACTTGATGATCTTTGACTTTTGACAAATAAGAATGTAACACAGCCTTTAGGCTGTGGGAGGCACAGCCTAAAGGCTGTGTTACAATTTTTTTAATTACTTGATAACCCACGCTGCTAGGTTTCCTAGCTAGCAGTATGTACTTGCGCGTTTCCAAACGCGCCTCGAGGCAGGTGGCACGTTTGGAAACTTAGCGTAATTAATCATAAAAATCAATTTTATCTCCGAATGTTACAATTTTACGGAAAATATTTTTTATCTGGAATTTTCCATCACAATTTTTTCTGGCTTGACAAATTTTGCTCTATCGGCTCAATATACGAATTATTGCGTAATTTCATTTCATTTTTATAAAAAATTTGAAAACCATCAATATTCATAACTATCTGATTATCAGTTAGTTATGAATTTGTAGATAAGGTTGAAAGAGTTACAAAACCAAATTTTGTATCGCTGAGCGACTCAGGGTTTTTAGAGGCAATACGATTCATAATCCATTGATTATCAGCTATTTATAATTTATTATCAGTTTCAAATGCAGGATTGAGCATCTTAAATCTTGCGATTCTGCGCAATATTTTGCTAATTTGCCAAATGATGATTGCCTAAAGATGAAAAAATATAAACTAGCCCTAATCATTGACGACGACAAAGTAAGCAATTTGATTGCCGAAAATGCCCTCCAAACTTCGGGAGTTGTGGAAAAAGTGATTTCGGTATTGAGTATTGAAGAATCTATCACTTTTTTGCAAAAACTTGACGCTCCTTATCCCGATGTTATTTTTTTGGATTTGAATTTTCCTACCAAGCTCAATGGTTGGTATTTTTTGGAAAATTTGGCGCAAATCATTCCCAGCAAAATGCAATCGGTTGATATTTATATGTTCACTTCTTCTATTTCAAAAAAAGACATAGAAAGAGCAATGAACACCCAACAACTTGCCGGATTTATCAGCAAGCCCCTCAATCAAGCCAAAATAATGGAGTTTTTTTTAAATCCTAAATCTTGAAGATATTAGGAGTGAGAAGTTGCCCACCATTTTATGAAACTAAGCAATGAACGAAATACTCAAACAACATATAGCGCAAATTACACCAATTACAGACGAGGAATTTGCATACATTTCCAGTTTTTTTACTTATAAAAAATTAAGAAAACATCAATTTTTGGTAGAAGTAGGTAATGATGTAAATTTTGAATACTTTGTTTTGGGTGGTTGTCTGAAAGCCTACCACTTAGATAATAACACAAAAGAACATATCTTACAATTTGCTATGCAAGATTGGTGGATTACTGATTATCAAGCATTTTTCAATCAAACCAAAGCCACTATCTTCATAGATTGTATAGAAAATAGTGAGGTTTTGGGTATCAATTTACATAACAAAGAAAAACTTTGTGCAGAAATGCACAAAATGGAGCATTTTTTTCGAAAAAAATCTAATTCAGGCTATGTAGCTCTGCAACGAAGGATTTTATCTTTGCTCAATACAACCACAAAAGAAAGATATGAACAACTTTTGCAACTTTATCCACAACTTTTTCAAAAAGTGCCTAAAACCCTCATAGCCGCTTATTTGGGTGTTTCTCGAGAAACACTAAGCCGCCTTTATACACCCGAAAAATAAAAGTGATATACCTCACAAAATACTTGTGCGGTATGTCCTTAGAGAACGCCTGAGTCTTACCGAACTTTGTACTGTAATTATTTCACAACTCAAATGAATGTGACAATGAGAAGAACATTTCAAACTCTTTCGGTAGGAATTATGGTTATTGTCTATTGCACCATTTTCTTATCTAATCATCAAGCAATAGCACAATTCCAAAAAACTCAAAAGATGAAAAAGGTATTATTCGTACTAACAAGCCACGACAAAAAAGGTAGCACCGAACAGCCAACCGGCTACTATCTCAGTGAAGTTTCCCACGCTTGGAAACCAATCTATGAAGCAGGTTATGAAATTGACTTTGTAAGCCCTAAGGGTGGTAAAGCCCCTGTAGATGGGCTAAATCTTGATGATGCAACTAATAAGGCATTTTGGGAAAACCCAATCTATCGCCAAAAAGTTGAAAATACACTGCGACCAAACGAAGTAAAAGTCAATGAATATGTGGCAATTTATTACGCTGGTGGACACGGAACAATGTGGGATTTTCCTGAAAATACAGAAATTGCAGAATTGGCTAAGAAAATCTATGAGCGTAATGGCGTAGTAGGTGCTGTGTGTCACGGACCCGCAGGTTTAGTGAATATTAAGCTAAGTAATGGTGAATATTTGGTTGCAGGAAAAAAAATAAATTCTTTTTCTAATGAAGAAGAAATTGCCGTAAAATTGGAAAATATCGTGCCTTTTATGCTCGAGACAAAGTTGATAGAACGAGGGGCAATATTTGAAAAATCAGGCTTATGGCAAGCCCACGTTACCACAGACCAACGAGTAGTTACTGGGCAAAATCCGGCATCAGCCAAAGGAGTAGGTGAGGCGGTTTTAGCAGAAATCCAAAAACTGAAATAAAGCAAGCCTGCTGAAAGATGCTACAACAAAAAAGCAAAATCAATAATGGTTTTGCTTTTTTGTTGTAATTTTACGCAAAAAAACGATAGCCAATACTAGCTTGACAACGAGTGTGATTAACTGGCTTTTTTGGATTAATATATACAATACTTCGGGCAGTTTTTATAAATGATTGATTATCAGTTACTTACTGCTAATATCATCTTAGTTTACCACAAATCTCACTCAATTAGGCATCAAGAAACACAAAAATCTTTGGGTACTTTGTGGGCATTTTCTCCGTGTTCTTGGTGTTTAAATAGTTTGTTTTTGGGTTAGTTTTTGCAAAAAAAATTTGTATAAATGCTTGATTTGCAAATGTTTATATCACTTTTAACAACAACAATCTAATTACTTGAATCCTCCAAAGGCGAATACAGTCAAGTGTTTCTATGATGTCTAATTCCTAATTGTTAATTCCTAATTCTATACAAAACTGCAATGCCCAATTTTAAATCCATATTGATTGTCCAAACTGCCTTTATCGGTGATGTGATATTGGCAACCGTAGTCATTGAAAAGTTGAAGCAGTATTATCCACAAGCCAAAATTGATTTTTTGGTGCGCAAAGGCAATGAAAGTTTGTTGGTGGGCAATCCACAACTCCGCTCGGTATTGGTTTGGAACAAAAAAGAGCAAAAACTTGCCAATCTTCGCAAAATCATCCAGCAAATTCGCCAAAATCGCTACGATTTAGCCGTTAATCTGCAAAGATTTGCTTCTACGGGTATTATTACGGCTTTTTCGGGGGCAAAGCATACCATTGGTTTTGACAAAAATCCTTTTGCTTGGCTGTTTTCTCAAAAAATAAAACATCAATTTGCGGAAGGAGTCCACGAAGTAAGTCGCAATTTGAGTCTAATTTCGCAAATCACTGATAATCAATTGATTAGACCCAAATTATACCCTTCACCAGCCGATTATGAACAAGTGCGCCCCTATCAAAAAACACCTTACATTTGTGTAGCTCCGACTTCGGTATGGTTTACCAAGCAATGGGCAATTGCCAAGTGGCAAGAGTTTTTGGATAATGTTCCCGAAAATTATCAAATTTTTTTGTTGGGTAGCCCACAAGATTTTACGATTTGCGAAAACTTAAAAAACAACTCTAAAAACCTCAAAATCAACAACTTATCAGGCAAATTGTCGTTGCTTGAGTCTGCTGCCCTTATGCAAGCCGCCGTGATGAACTATGTAAATGACTCAGCACCTATGCACCTAGCTTCGGCAATGAATGCCCCGACTTGTGTAGTGTATTGCTCTACCGTTCCCGAATTTGGTTATGGACCTTTGGCAGAAAAATCCACAATTGTAGAGATTCGAGAAACTTTGCCTTGCCGCCCCTGTGGTATTCACGGGCATAAAGCCTGTCCTCAAGGTCATTTTAAATGTGCTATGGCAATTGATACGCGAGAGCTATTGGATTTGATTTAAAAAATGATTTGGGAATGAATAGTGAATAATGAATAGTGAATAATGTGAATCAAGGGTTGAAAATATAATTTTTCCAATAAAAATGCACATAAAATTGTACTATTTTTATATAAGGATTAAAATATTCTATCTAAAATTAACTGAATTTACTTTTTAAGACCAAAATGCTTCTTCTTTTGTATTTTTAATACTTTTGAATAGCGTGCTTATCTTAGTTTTTTTACATTTTATAAGGTAATTTATGGGAAAAGTACAAATTTCAACGCTTGATTGGCATTCATAGTAATTTTTCAAGATTATTTAAACCCTAAGGGTTTTAAAAACCCTTAGGGTTTGGACTCAATCCCCAAATTAACGATTGAACCATATAAACTAATTCAGTACAAGCACTTATCTCAAAAAACCTCAGCTTTTTTGGCAAAATATTGTAAACCCCACCAACCTATCGCCAAAGCTACTGCATAAATACCGACTCGCCACCAATTGCTAAACAAAGCCTCGCCCACCAAAAACAAAGCCGAATAGCCCATGACAATCCCAAAAAACGAAGTCAGCAACAAAGCCGGAATCTTAGATGGGTGGCTTTGCAAGCCCAAAGCTGTACGTACCGGTTGCCAAGCTCCCTCGGGTTCTACACGCAAATAAAACTCTTTGAGTTTTTTCATTGGGGTAGGTGGAGTGAGGTAAGTTGCGATCAGCCAAGCAATTGTCGTAAAGCCCAAAGTGAAAAAGAAACTATTGGGAAACTCCCAATTGAACGCAAACTTGGCAATACCATAGCCTACAAATGGCGCAAGAGTAGCCGTAATTTCGCTCCACACATTGACCCGCCACCAATACCAACGCAATATCAACACTGCCCCCAAGCCGGCTCCGGCTTCTATCATAAATTGGAATGAACTCTCCAGCGATTTGATTTGGGTAGTAACCAACAACGAAACCAACATCAGCAATACCGTAGCCACGCGTGAGGCAAACACCAATTGTTTTTGGCTGGCTTGCGGTTGGATAAATCTTTCGTAAAAATCATTGATTAAATAGCTGGTTCCCCAGTTCAACTGGGTAGAGAGCGTACTCATATACGCCGCCAAAAATGCCACCAATAGCAAACCCCGCAAGCCCGGCGGCAAAAAATCTTTCATTGTATATACATAGCCCAAGCGCGTATCTTTGGTGGCTTTGAATACTTTTTCAAATCGGGGGTTGGCTTTTGCCGAATCTTGCAACTCTTTGTTAATCAAGATAATATCCAATACACTCTTGCGAATTTCAGGATTGTCTTTGGCTTTTGCTTGAATCACCTCCGGGGCTTCGGTAAATACTGAATACTTCAAACTTGTACCTTCCAAGACTCGGTTCATTCGCATTTTCATATCATAATTGGGGGCATTGTATTGCAAAGAATAAAGAAAAATACTCGACAAACCTACCAAAATCCAGGGCAATGGGCGCAGTGCGTAGTGCATTACTTGAAACATTAGCGTGGCTTTGATGGCATCTTTTTCGTTTTTGGTACTCATCATTCGTTGCGCGATGTAACCGCCACCGCCCGGCTCGGCTCCCGGATACCAGCTTGCCCACCATTGAAAGCCTATAAATGCCAAAAATGAACCAAAGCCCAAAACAAAGACTTTGCCACCTTGTACGACTTGTTCGCCCGAAAAATCGAGACGGGGCAAAAACTGAAAAGTCTCCGCCGGAAGTTTGGCTTGTAAGCCACTCAACCCGCCTATAGCCTCCGAATTGACCACAATGACCGCCAATGCCGTAGTGCCGCCCATCGCAATGATAAATTGAATAAAATCGGTAAAGGCAACCCCCAACAAGCCCGATAGACTTGAGTAAGCCACCACAATCACCATTGCCAAAGCCACATACCAAATCATTTGGCTATCAGGAATATCAAAAAACACGTGTAGTAGCGAAGCCAATGCCACATTGACCCAAGCAATGATGATGGCATTCAAAAAAACACCGACATATATAGCTTTGAACCCGCGCAAAAATGCGGCTTCTTTACCGGCATAGCGCAACTCGACTAGCTCTACATCGGTAATGATTTCAGCTTTGCGCCAAAGCTTGGCAAAGAAAAAAACTGTAATCATTCCACCAATCAAAAAATTCCACCACATCCAATTACCACTAATGCCATTGTTGGCAACCAACTCCGTAACCAAAAGAGGGGTATCAGCCCCAAAAGTAGTGGCTACCATTGATACTCCGGCAATCCACCAAGGCAGGTTTCGTCCGCCCAAAAAGAAACTGGCGGTGCTGGTTCCGGCTTCTTTGGTAAAATACAAGCCGATGGCAAGGGTAATCAGCAAAAAGCCGAGGATAATACTCCAATCCAAAAAAGTAAGCGTCATTTATTGTAAAATAAATTTGAAAATAGTTAAATGATTGATTATCAATAAATTATGAATTAATATAGAATTTATTGCCTATAAACACTTGCGTTTTTATTCGTTTTTATATGTTTTAAAATGCCGATTAAGCCAGTATTTATGCACCTTTTTGCGTGAAAATAAATCGGATATTTTAATTAATCAAACAATTGATAAAATTATTTTGTGAGAAAATAGCCCAATAAATATTTTGGTTCAAAACCTCAACGACAATTGCGAATACACTTGCCCGATTTGTCAATAAAAAAATCCTTGCCATCGGCTTTGACCATTGCTTTGCCATTCAAAAAATCTCCGGCTTCTTGAAAAGTAAAAGGTATAGCTATACCACCTTGCGGCGTAATGTAACCAAAACGGCGATTGTTCAACTGAGCGCGCGCCAAACCTTCCCGAAAACTACCGGCTTGCGAATAAATAGCCGGAATAATCAATTTGCCTTGTAGATTGATAAACCCGTATTTTTCGCCGACTTGCACCATTGCCAAACCCTCCGAAAACGGATAAGCCCGCACAAACTCGGCTTTGATGACCTCTTCGCCCGATTTATTCAAATAACCCCAAAGCCCCCCGCGCCGAAAAGCCGCCAACCCTTGCGAAAACGCATCAATAAAATCATATTTCAAGATTGTAATTTCGTGTTCATTTTCATTAATCAAGCCATATTTGCCATTTTTACTGACTATGGCTACCCCAAGCATATAAGGGCTTTTTGTGTCGTATTTGCCTGATTGTGAGGTAGTTGTGTTATTTATGTTTTCCGAAACTTTTTGCCCCTGTCGATTGATGAAAAACGAAATCCCGTTTTGTTTTACTTTGGCTACCCCATTGACAAAGGAGGAGTCAATGTCGTCAAATTGCGGGCGAATGACCCAATTGCCGGTTTTGTCAATAAACCCGACTTTGCCCCCACTGATTGCTCCGGCGAGGTCTTCGCTAAAATCCCACGCGCCGGTATATTGCAAAGGAATTACTTCTTTGCCCTCAAGATTGACAAAGCCCACCAAGGCATTGTTAAGTACCCAAGCCATTCCATTGCTAAAGTTGCGCGTACCTTCATATTTGAGGGGAGTGATGGCTTTGCCATTGGGGTCAATAAATCCACGCTTGCCGTTTTGAATCACCCAAGCCCGATTTTCAGAAAAACTACCTCCGCTTTCGTAGCCAAAAGGGATAGCTATTTGCCCTTTGGGGTCAAGATAGCCCATTTTTCCGTCTTTCATTGCCCATACTCGGTCGTTGGCAAAATCACCCATATCGTCATAAATCAAAGCAATGATTTCTTTGCCTTCGGAATTTACAAAGCCATATTTTTTATTCAAAATCACTTTGCCCAAGCCATTTTTAAAATCGAAAGCTCCTTCGTATTTGGGGGGAATAACCTCTATGCCTTGTTTATTGACATAACCAATCCGATTGTCTCGTTTTACCCAAGCCATTCCTTCGCTAAAATCGCGCGCGCCGTCATAGTCAATTTTGACTACTTCGCGTCCGGTTTTGTCCACAAAGCCAATTTTCACGCCCAACTTTACCCAAGCCATACCTTCTTTGAAATCGCGCGCGGCATCATATTGGGCGGCTATGACCTCCACTGCTGAGGAATCCAAAAAGCCTACTCGCCCGCCTCGAATTCCCCATTGCAAGCCTTCTGAAAAAGGTCCAAACTGGGTGTAAGTCAATTTTTCATACTTTTGGCTTTCGGTTTCAGGTTTGGAATCACTAGCCGGGCTGGTACTGCTATCGCTACCAAAATCCAGCCACCAATACAAGACAAAGCCGCCAATCACCAACCACCAAAACCAAGCCCCTGAGCTTTTGGTCTTTTTGGGTTTCACAATTTTCGCCTGGTTTTGGAGTTGCTTCTCCAATTTGCTATCATTGCCCGCTTGGAGGTTTTTATCAAACTCTTTATAACTGCCGGTTTTGTTTTTGGATTTTTGGTTTGTTTTTGCCGCCTCTTGGTCAATGCTAGGCAAGGTAACAAAGCCTTCTGCGGTATGCTTGGGTTGATAAGTCGCTTGATGTTTGCTTTTTTTGTCGCTTTCGTCCGACCATTTTTGAAACGGTGATTTGTTTTTTTCTTCGCTTTCTTTGAGTTCTTGGCTTATTTTTTTTGCTGCATTTATGGGTACTTCTTCGGTCTTTTTTGCTGGTTTTTGAATTGCCAAATTCGGATTTTCTTCGTTTATAATTTGCGCATTGTCGATGTTGCCAAAAACCTGATTATCAGCCATTTGCGCATTGGTTTCGGGGCTTAGTACGCTACTTGTATCGGTAAATAAGGATTCGGTACTTGAAATTAAACTTTCGCCCATATTGAGCCAAGATTCGTTTTGCCAATTGCTTGAAATACCGATAGTTTGAAAACTCTCCGAGGCAATTTGCGCCTCTTCCAAGATTACAAAATTGGCATCATCAGTCGGCACAATTGGATAATCTTGCACCGCCTGACCGGCTACCCAAGCACAGAGATAATAGATTGTGCCATTTTCCTCGAAGTAATCCTCGATTTGGCGATTTTGCCGCAAAGTTTCGGCGATTTGGGCAAAATTTTGAATTAATTGTTTAAATTCTTTAGGATTGACTCCCCAAATATCTACCGACCCGTCAATCCGCCGAATACAGTCTTTGCTAAATAACTCTTTGATTAGCAAGGGTTTGCCATTGGCATACGAAATAGCCAGATAATAAATCCCCTGATTGCTATACGCCAACAAACGCTCAATTTTTAATTGGGATTTGTATAACAAAGTGTTGAGGTGGAGGGCTTTATCGTTTGTATTCATTTTAAAGGCAATTTTGAAAAATAATCAAAAATAAGCATAAGTATTTGATAAGTAATGAATAGTGAATCATATCAAGTGAATAGTTTTTTAATCACTTGAAAATCCGCCAGAGGCGAAGTAAAACAATATGTTACCAAAAATGTTGTTTACATCATTTTTTGCTTGTTCCTAATGAATTAGAAATTGATAATTAGCAATTAAAAATTGTGCAAATATCCGATCATTCGCCGGAGGCGATACATAGTCAATTTTTATGATACAAAATACAGTAATAATGATAAATTATCAAGTGTTTTCAAAATAAAATTGGTTTTCGGCATCTTTAAAAGGGTTCATTTAGCTTCAATGTAGTCTGAATCTCCTTGAGCGTGCAGACGCGACAGCCTGTGTGGCAATTTTTTAAAAAAATTTAAAATATCATAAACCATTGATAATCAAGCACTTATAAAAAACCCCAAATCTCCAAATCAACAAATCAAAAATATTGAATCTCATTACTCCCCGCCCAATAATGAATAACAACTATAGCTTTTTAGCAAATTTTTCATTCAAAAAACTTGAAAAATCAAAAGAATTTTCTATATTTATTGCAATTTATACTAAAAATATATTCTTTTATCAAGAATTTTTGATTTAGTATCATTTGATTGAAAACCTTTTACAAAATAAAATTTTGGAACCTACTAACATCTCTGACCCCGAGTATTTTCATAAAGTCGTTGATTGTCAGTACGCTTGCCCCGCACATACCCCTGTACCGGAGTACATTCGGCTGATAGCTCAAGAACTTTATACTGAAGCCTATATGATAAACTGGGAATCCAATGTGTTTCCCGGAATACTAGGCAGAACTTGCGACCGCCCCTGTGAGCCGGCTTGTCGGCGCGGGCGAGTAGAAGAAAAACCGGTAGCGATATGCCGCCTCAAACGGGTAGCCGCCGACAACAAGGGCAATGTCAAAGCCTTGATGCCCAAAATTCCCTTCAAAAAAAACGGCAAAAAAATCGCCTTGATTGGTGGTGGTCCGGCTTCGCTTACGGTTGCCCGCGATTTAGCCCCTTTGGGTTATGAAATTCATTTGTATGACGAACAGAGCAAAGGCGGGGGAATGATGCGCAGTCAAATTCCGGCTTTTCGTTTGCCCGAAGAGGTGCTGGAAGAAGAAGTAGGCTACATTTTAGAAATGGGGATTCATACACATTTCAATACCTATGTTTCCAGTTTAAAAGAAGTTCTCAACAAAGGTTATGACGCGGTTTTTGTGGGTACAGGCGCGCCCAGAGGTAAAGATTTATATAATTTGCCCGGTCGCCAAGAGGCCGCTAAAAATATTCATATCGGCATTGAATGGCTGGCTAATGTGGCTTTTAATCACATCGAGAAAATCGGTCAAAAAGTCTTGGTTTTGGGTGGAGGCAATACCGCGATGGACTGTTGCCGGACTTCGCGCCGCTTGGGAGGCGACTCAGTAAAAGTAGTAGTGCGTAGCCCCGCCAAAGAAATGAAAGCCTCGCCTTGGGAAATTGAAGATGCCCAACGCGAAGATATTCCGATGTATGAGTGCCACGTTCCCAAAGAATTTGTGGTCGAAAATGGGCAGTTGAAAGGAATGGTTTTCGAATTGGTCAAAGCCGTGTATGACGAGAAAGGCAAGCGCAGTCTCATTCCTACCGGCGAACCCGATGTGTTTATGGAAGCCGATGATGTATTGATTGCCATTGGGCAAGAAAACAGTTTTCCGTGGATTGAGCGCGATTTGGGTTTGGAATTTGACAAATGGGATATGCCGATTGTGGACAAAAAAACCTTTGTTTCTACCCTGCCCAATGTGTTTTTTGGGGGTGATGCCGCTTTTGGACCCGAAAATGTGATTACCGCCGTAGCCCACGGACACCAGGCGGCTATCTCAATTGATTTGTATTGTCGAGGTGAAGCCATTAGCAATCGCCCCGCGCCTTTTACCAATTTGGTGAGCCAAAAAATGGGGATTCACGAATGGACTTATGATAGTTATGTGGTAGAAGATGCCCGCTATGCAGTACCTCACGCCGAAAAAGAAATGTCTTTAAAAAGTCGGAAAATTGAAGTCGAGCTGGGTTTTGATGTAGATACCGGCTTCAAAGAAGCCCAACGCTGTCTTAATTGTGATGTGCAAACCGTGTTTTCGGAAGATAAATGTATTGAATGTGATGCTTGCGTGGATATTTGCCCAACGGCTTGCATTACTTTTACCACCAATGGCGAAGAAGAAGATTTAAGAACGCGCTTAAATGCCCCCGCCGATGATTTGAAACAAGATTTATACGTTTCGCAAGCCCTGCCCACTACGCGCGTGATGGTCAAAGACGAAAATGTCTGTCTGCATTGCGGTTTGTGCGCCGAGCGTTGCCCCACTTCGGCTTGGGATATGCAAAAGTTTTTGTATGGCGTAACCAAAGCGGGGAAGTAGAAGATAATGATTTTGTCATTCCGATTTCGGATTTTTTGATTGCCGATTGCGGATTTACGCATTTTGTCATTCCGAGGGTATTTTTCTGAAATTTATCAATTTCAGTGATTCCGAGGAACGAGGAATCTTGCCTTTTCTGATTGTCGATTTCTGGATTGCCGATTTCGGATTTACTCATTTTGTCATTCTTGGATTCAAGATTATCATATAATTGCTTTATTTTCAAACACCTAGACTTCAACCAAAAACTAAGAACCCTAAGAACTATTAAAATAATAAATATTGATTAATTAAATGAAAACTAACGAAATATTTGAAAATTTGATAAAAATTGAACCTAAGGTTGTATCTATAGAAACCTTATTCAATAATGAAGATACTCTTAGAAATACTAAATATGATCCAGATTATCAAAGAAATTATGTTTGGGATGATGAAAAGGCCACTTATTTTATTGAGAGCATCTTACTAGGAACTGAGATTCCACCTATTGTGTATTTTAGAAGTGGTGAAAAAATTGAAGTAATTGATGGAAGGCAAAGATATCAAACCATTTTAAGATTTATTAGAAATGAGTTTAAACTTAAAGGTTCAGGATTACACAAATTAAATAATATAGGAATTGCGTCAAAATATTTTCGGAATATTGGTGATTTGAGAGATATATTTTGGGATACAAAACTTAGAATAATTGAGTTTAGTTTTCATAGTAAACCTTCATCCTCGGAAGATATGGAAGATATTGTCAAAAAAGAAATATTTAAAAGATATAATTCGGGTATTACTCCTCTAAAACCGACAGAAATCGATAAAGCTTTTTATTTTGAAGATGGCTTAAATAGTTTTATACACAATAAATTAAGAACTGATAAAGTACTATTTAGCGATGTATCGACTTTATTTTATTTTGAAAAATCTGATATACAAATATTATTGAAAAAAATTCGACAGCTATTAGTTCAACATAAAATACCCATAAAATACTATGCCGTAAAGAAAGATATTATAATATCAAAATACTATGAAATACTTTCTTCTCAAATGGATGAAGAAAATATTGAAAACGTTTTCTCTAAATTTATTGAAAAAATAAACATCCTAAAAAGACTAAAGGCAAAAATAACTTCAAACAACTACTTTTTTAATAGATTGGTTTCTGAGTGCATATTTTGGGCATTATCAATAATTGAAGAGAAAGGGGCATCATTAAACAAATTAGACGCTGAATTTATATCTGATTTAGCTTTGTATATTAACAAAAATAATTTAGCTTTTGAAATGGATAGGAGTTCTTTTGCAAAAGAGCTTCAAAATAGATATTATGTAACATCTCAATTTTTCGATAATAAATTTAATTTATCATTTGAAGAATATCTCCTAACCTCACAAACATTTAAAAACAGTAATAAAAACAGGGAAGGGCTTAAAATCATCAATACTGACACTAGTTTTGAAGATTTAAGAATAAATAAACCAGAGCCTTCTTCAATTACAATAATTGATATTTGTAGGCAAATGGAACGACAAAGGTTTTTAATACGTCCACCATATCAAAGAACCGAAGTAATAAATAAAAATAAATCTTCAGCAATAATTGAAAGTATTTTATTAGGCATAAAACTCCCTCCTTTATTTGTATATAAACGAGAAGATGGAGTCTCAGAAGTTTTAGATGGACAACAAAGATTATTATCAATTCTAGGGTTTCTAAAAAAAGAATACCTTGATGAAAATAACAAAGAGCAAAAATCTGAGAAAAACGGTTACTCCTTAAGCCTTAAAAATGGGATTTTGAAAAATCTTGATGGCTTTAATGTTGACAAATTGACTCCAGAGCAAGTTAAAAAAATAAATAATTTTGATTTATGGATTATTGAAATAAATCATAGATATAATAAAGATTTTGAACCAATTGATCTTTTTTTAAGACTAAATAGTAAACCGTATCCTATTAAAGAAAATACTTTTGAAATGTGGAACTCCTATATTAATAAAGAAATTATTGATAAAATAAAACAAATTCTTAAATATTATGAAGATTGGTTTTATTTTAGAAAAAACAACTCAAGAATGGAGAACGAACATATTTATACTGCTCTTGCATATCTTCAATATAATTTAATAAACACAACTTCTACTAATTTGCACCCCCTTGAGTATTATAAAATTGGCAATAAGATTAATTTTAGGGTTAGATCAAAGACAGAAATCACCAAAGTTTTAGAATCTGCAAATGATCACAAAAAAGTTATAGAAGCTTGTGATGAATTAAATAATGATTTTATTCATAAAGTAAAGAGCATTGTTTCTGATAGTGATAATGATTCTATTGAAAACTTAAATAAGAACTTTGAAGCTATTTTCAATTTAACGAGTTTAGGTAGAAGAACTCAACAAAGTTTTTATGCATTATGGTATTTCTTATCAAAAATACCCCTTGACGCAATTAAGTTATACAAAAATGCTATTAGGAGTGATTTAAGTGAACTTTTTTCAATTATGAATAACATAGATTCTAAAGAGTTTTTTGAGCAAAAAATTAAAGATTTTTGGAAAAAATATAAATTATAATTAGACAATGAGAGAGCATTTTTTTGAATTTTACCCTTTAAGCAAGGATGAATTAGAGGAGTTATGGAAAAATGGATTATTTGTTTTTGACACTAATGTTCTTTTAAATCTTTATCGTTATTCCATTGATACTTCCAATAAATTTTTAGAAATAATTTTACAATTTAAAAACAGATTGTGGCTACCTTTTCAAGTAGGTTTAGAATTTCATCGCAACCGTTTAATTGTAATTAGTGAGCAAAAGAAAAAATATGAAGAATTAGAAAAAAAAATCAGTGATATTATTTTAGAAATAGAGAATAGAAATAGAAACCCGTTTCTATCAGATGACTTGTTTAAAAAATTTATCGGTATCAAAAATGAAATTAAGAATGAGATTGATAATAAAATCTTAGACTTCGAGAACGTCACTCGAGATGATTATATACTAGAAAAACTGACAGAATACTTTGATGGTAAAATTGGCGAGTCATACGATCAAGCTAATTTGATTAAATTATATGCTGAAGGTGAAAAAAGATATAAAGAAAAAACCCCCCCCGGTTATTGTGATGAGAAAAAACCAAATAATGGTAAATATGGAGATTTGATTATATGGAAACAAATAATTTCTAAATCTAAATCTCAAAATCTAGATATAGTATTTATTTTGGATGATGAAAAAGAAGATTGGTGGTTGGAACATCAAGGCAAAACAATTTCTCCAAGACCAGAACTATCGAGAGAATTTAGAAGTGAAACTGGAAGGGTTTGTCATTTTTATAAGCCTTTTCAATTTCTTCAGTATGCAAGTGATTTTTTAGGAGGTATAATAAAGATAGAAGAAAACATAATATCAGAAGTCAAAAATTACAAATCAGAGGGTTTTTACAATGAATTTATTCAAATCAATCTAATGTTAAAAACAGATTCTATAAACCTAAGCTCGTTTATTAACGAAATTAAAAACAATGGCTATAATATTTATACAGAGCTTAGTGAAAATGACGATTTACACAAAGTAGTTATAAATTTGCCAAATATTCCCGACCTTGAAAGGAGATTAAATGTTAAATATCTTTCAAATTTAGAGAAATATAACATTGAACTTATTGATAAAGTAAAGAAATAGTTTATGATCCAAATTTTTCTTTAATGATTTTAAAACAGCCTCTAACTCTAAGAAAATTAAATAATGACCAAGATAAATGATTTTGTAGTTCGCTTTGCCAACGTAAACGGAACCGGTTCGGCAAGTGCCAATAATATGTTTGCCAAAGCCATTTTTAGAATGGGGATTCCGGTTTCGCCCAAAAATATTTTTCCTTCCAATATTCAAGGTTTGCCCACTTGGTACGAAGTACGAGTGAGCGAAAAAGGCTATTTGGGTCGGCGTGAGGGGGTGGATTTGTTGGTAGGGGTCAATCCCCAGAGTTTGACTCAAGATATTGCCACCGTCAAAACTGGTGGTTATTTTTTGTATGACAACAGCAAAAAACTCCACAAAGAATTTTCAAGAGATGACATTCATTTCATCGGCGTACCCATGATTGAATTGTGTATGCAACATTACTCGGATGCTCGCCAACGCCAATTATTCAAAAATATGGTTTATGTGGGAACCTTGTCGGTTTTGTTGGATATTGAAATGCAAGTCTTGGTCGGAATTATTGAAGACGAATTTCAAAACAAAACCAAATTAATAGCCCCCAATGTGCAAGCCCTAGAATTAGGGCGAAATTATGTCAAAGAATACTATCAATACCCTTTGGATATTCGCTTGGAAAGGCGCGATTTAATTGGGAATAAAATATTGGTCGATGGCAATACGGCTTGCGGATTAGGCGCGGTATATGCGGGCGCGACTGTAGCCGCTTGGTATCCCATTACGCCCTCTACTTCGGTGGTCAATGCTTTTGAAAAATACGCCAAAAAATTGCGAGTGGACAAAGAAAGCGGGCAAAACAAATTTGCCATTGTGCAAGCCGAAGATGAACTAGCTGCCATTGGAATGGTAATTGGGGCAAATTGGAACGGCGCGCGGGCTTTTACCGCCACCAGTGGACCGGGCGTTTCGTTGATGACCGAGTTTTTGGGTTTGGCTTACTATGCCGAAATTCCTACCATTTTAATCAATGTGCAAAGAGGTGGACCTTCAACGGGAATGCCTACGCGCACCCAACAAGCCGATATTTTATCAACAGCTTATGCTTCGCACGGCGACACCAAGCAAGTTTTGCTTTTTCCCAGCACTCCCAAAGAGTGTTTTGATATGACTGCCCAAGCCTTTGATTTAGCTGAACAATTGCAAACCCCAGTAGTTTTAATGACTGATTTGGATTTGGGAATGAATGACCATATTTCCGAACCTTTTAGTTGGGATGAATCGCAAATTTATCAAAGAGGTAAAGTGCTGACTGCCAATGACTTAGAGAATATGGCTAAGTTTGGGCGGTATTTAGATGTGGACGATGACGGTATTTGTTATCGCACCATTCCGGGTACCCACCCCACCAAAGGCTCTTACTTCACGCGCGGTACTTCGCACGACGAATTCGCCCGCTACACCGAAGACGGTGGAGCTTATACCCGCAAAGCCGAGCGTTTGCTCAAGAAATGGCATACTGCCAAAACTTATATGCCCAAACCGCTATTTTACCAAGAAAAATCTAATCAAAGTTTAGGGGTAGTTTTCTTTGGCACTACCACTTATGCCGCCTTAGAAGCTATAGAACTACTTGAAAATCAAGGAGTTAAGCTAGATGCTATGCGCATATTGGCTTTTCCGTTTACCGACTCAGTTGAGGAGTTTATTGCCCAACACGAGCAAGTATTTGTGATTGAACAAAACCGCGATGCCCAATTTAGAACCTTGTTAATCAATGAATTAGAGATTAATCCGAAAAAACTCTTAAAAGTATTGAATTATGACGGTAGCCCTATTACTGCCGATGCTATATGCCAACAAATCGAAAACCATTTGAATCACGCCAAACCCCAATCGAATCATCAATATGTCGTACATAAAGCCTAAATTTCACCACCCTCAATCTCCCCAAAATGACTTGGGATATATCAAATCCGATTACGAAGGCGCAATTTCTACCCTTTGCGCGGGTTGTGGACACGACTCTATCAGCAGTGCCATTGCCCAAGCCTGTTTTGAAATGGCGATTGAGCCGCACAAATTAGCCAAATTGTCGGGCATTGGTTGTTCTTCCAAAACGCCCGCCTACTTTTTGAGTAATTCCCACGGTTTTAATTCCGTTCACGGACGGATGCCCTCGATTGCAACGGGAGCTAATTTAGCCAATCGAGATTTGATTTATTTTGGCGTTTCAGGCGATGGCGATACCGCATCTATCGGAATGGGGCAATTTGTCCACGTAGCCCGCCGCAATTTGAATATGGTGTATATCGTAATGAACAACGGCTGTTATGGCTTGACCAAAGGGCAAGACTCCGCTACCGCCGATGTGGGTTCGGTCAGCAAAGCCGGTTCTAAAAATATGTTTCAAACCGTTGATTTGGTGAGTATGGCTTTGGAATTGGGGGCAAGTTTTGTGGCGCGCAGTTTTTCGGGCGATAAAGCCCAATTAATTCCCCTTATCAAAGCCGCCATTTCGCATCCGGGCTTTGCGTTTATTGATGTAATTTCGCCTTGTGTAACCTTCAATAACAATGTAGGCTCAACCAAAACCTACGATTATGTGCGCGAACACGTGAAATACACCTCCACCGTTGATTTTGTCCCAGAGGCTGAAGAAATTACGGTCGAGTATGCCGAAGGCGAGTCCAAAGCCGTCAAACTTCACGATGGTTCGTATTTGCAATTGCAAAAACTCGCCCCCGACTGGAATCCCCAAGACCGTTTTGCGGTGTATGAAAAGCTCCACCGCGCCAAACAAACCGGCGAAATATTGACCGGCTTGTTGTATATTGATACCGAAAGTCAGGACTTGCATCAATTGCTCAATACCATCAAGCAACCCCTCAATACCCTCAATGAAAAAGATTTATATTTGGGAAATGAAGTTTTAGAAAGAATAAATGCGGGTTTTAGGTAGATTAAAAAAATCAAACTGGTTCGAGCGTGGGTGATTGAATCAGTTTGATTTTTTTGAATCTTCAGGGATTTTAACGCATTGGTCGATAATGGTTGCTGGTGGGGACACCATAGCCGTCAGGCTAATGATTAAAATGCTGATTATCAGCCTTTTGTATTTGTCATTTTGAAAGAGTCTGGCTGTTCTAAGGAATTGATAATTAACGGGTTTATAAACAGCCAGATTCCTACGGAATGACAAAATTGATCTATGGTGGGGACACAAGCAACGGCGCAAGCAATTTATATAATTAATTGACCGTGTCTGCATCTGGCTGATGATCAGTGTATTGCATCAGCACATTAGCACATTTTATAATTAACTAATTACTTAGCTTAGTTTTTCAAGATTTGTTGTTCAATCAAGTGTTTCAAACCCTTGATAACCCGAAAAATAGCAAAAATTTCGTCATTGCTACACAATAAACCGCTACTGATGGCGTACTCCTGCCCTTGTAAGACCAGAAAATGCCAAAGTTTGCCAATTACATAACAGCCATATACCACTTGATTATTCTGATTCAAATGTTGGGCAGTTAGCATCGCTATGAGGCATTGCCCGCGGGGGTCACCGTCAGGGTCAGTTTGGCGTTTGTATTCTTGTAAGCAAAAAAAAGGTTTTTTGGGGCTGCGAAAGCCCGAAGCAATCATACCATCTACTTTGCCCGATAGCTCGTATTCACCAATGGTAGCAGAAAGTTCACGTTCCAAAAAGTAGGCAAATTGCTCATTATCTATTTTGCTAAGAATAATAAGTGGGCTAATCAATTTGTTTTCTAGTTCTACTTCGTTCCAATCATCGCCCCCTAATGAATATAATTCTCGCAATTCAGTCAAATACTGACTTTCAAAAGCATTTATTTCATACGAATAGCTTAAAAGTTCATCCAGAGCTTCTAATTTTCGTACTTGTTTGATGCCAAAACCCTCCTCAATTTTATCCAATGTCCATTCTCGAAAGTTGCTTTTCATTTTAATTTATCCAAAAAATTTGGACAAATTTACGATTTTTTTATTTGATTTCTTTGGG
>JALONJ010000645.1 GCA_025455045.1 Microscillaceae bacterium
CACGTTAAAATAACCAAAAATATACAGTCAAATGAAATCTTATAACCCTTTGATTATCAATGAGTTACAATTTTTAAATCCCTTAGCTTAACGGCATTGGGCTAAACGGTCTGCGTTACAATTTTCCTGAAAAAGTAGTAAAGATTCTTTGAAAAGTATAACTAGCTGATAATCAATGACTTATGAAATATAGCCAAACTTTTGCAACTGCTCGGCTGAGTCTGCGCCCTATTCAAATAGCTGACTCGGCATTTATGTATCAACTACTCAATAGCCCCGATTGGCTTAGATTTATTGGCGACCGCAACATTCGCTCCTTGGCTGATGCGCAAGCGTATATTCAAGCCATTATAGATGAAAGCCTCAAAAACTATTGGCTGGTTAGCCTCAATCCATCGCAAACCGCGATAGGCGTTATCAGCCTTATCAAACGCGATTATTTGGAATATGTCGATTTGGGATTTGCTTTTTTGTCTGATTATTATGGGCAGGGCTATGCCCGCGAAGCCACCCAAGTGGTTGTGGATTTTGCTTGGGAAGAAGCGCAACTGGCTCATATTCAAGCCATTACCAACCAAGATAACTATGCTTCTATCCGGCTTTTGCAAAAATTAGGCTTTCAATTCCAAAAAAACTTGACTTTGGCAAGTGGCGAGGTATGTCTGTATGCAGTTAGCCCGCCACTTGCCTAGGAATAAATAGTGAATAATGTAAAATGAATAATTTTAATTCGCCACTAAGACACTAAGGCACAATTTATTGATTATCAGTACTTTGCGCCTTAGCGTCTTTGCGTGAATACATATTTTGTATAGTAGTATTATACATATTTTGTATAGTAGTATTGTTTACATTATTTTTTTCTTGTTCCTTAGAAATTAGAAATTTTATAATCGCTTGACTGTCAATTACTTATGTAAAAATTGAATGATTGCCGTATTGGTAGCCTCCGCCTGTTCAAAATTGACAAAATGTCCGGCTTCTTCAATCATTACTAGCTGACTACCCGCGATTTGGCTTTTGCCGTATTCGGCAACCTGCTCGGTAGTGAGTTGTGGGTGCAAAAATTTGTTGGGAATCAGGGCATCTTTTTTACCAAAAATGATTAAAGTTTTGGTTTTGATGCTTGAGAGCCGTTGGTAAACCGGCTCTTTCAACATTGCACTCACGCACTTCGATACTACTTGGCAATAGGTTTGAAAATCGGGAGCTTGTTTCATTTTGATTCTATCGTTTAGCATAAATTCAGCATCGGCAGGCATTTTTACAAAATTGATTGCCAGATTTGCCTTGATGCGCTCATCGGGCGTATTGGCTATCATATCGGGCTGAGTAAAGTTTTGCAACATTGTGCCTTCGGCTTCGCTAAATGCCTCAAGACCAGCCGGGGCAACCAAAATCATTTTTTTGAGGGTTTTTGGGGATTGAATTGCCAAAGTCATAGCGATTTGCCCGCCCATTGAATGACCAATCAGAACTACATTTTTGAGTTTCAATTGTTGGATAAATTCCAAAAGAGCATCGGCAAAAAACTTCATTCCAATTGCATAATCACCTTTGGACGATTTGCCATAGCCCGGCAAATCCAAAGCAATACAACGAAATTGCTGCTTCAAAACTTGTATATTCTTTTGCCAAGCTGGCAGATAGCTCCCCAATCCGTGAACAAAAACCAAAGTTTGTTTGCCTTTGCCTTCATCAAGGTAGGCAATTTCTAGATTATTTTTCAATTTCAGGGTTTTGGTCGGAAAAGGATAGGACAAATCAACAAATTGAAAACCCTGCGCCCTCGAATAGTTGTAGCTACTAAATACAACTAAAAAAATAATTAACTTACTGATTATCAGATACTTACGTTTTTTCATTGCTTTGCTATATTTGATGATAAAAGATTGACTTCAAAGTTAGGTAGGATTGAGATAAAATTAAATAAAATAATCCCCACTGAAGCAATTTTTGTAAGTGCCTCAATGGGGATTATTTTATTAAAGTGTAAATATTTGACTATGTCTTGCTTCTGGCGGACGTGTGCCACCTCCGGCGAATAATCAGGCATTTAGACCAATACACTTTCATTTAGCTCATTGACCAAAGCCAAAATATGATTTTCTAAAGTCGGAATTACGGCGGCTATTTCGGGCGAAAGTTCAATTTGTTGGCTCTGAATCTCGGCAATTGAGACCACAAACAAATGAATTTTGGGCAATTTGTCCAAAATAGCCAATCCTTCTACCAAATCGCGCAAGCCAATGTCGTGCGTACTCATCGCTCTCGGAAAATCTTTGGCAAATCGGGGTTCAATGAGGCGAATTGTGCCGGTGGGTCGGTTGTCCATTGTGGCATCTACGAGAATTACTTGTGGATAATTTTCAAAATATTCCATCAAAAAAAAACCGCCGGTACCGCCGTCCAATACATCTACATTTTCGGGCAGTTGTCGCTCGGCAATGGCTTGCGCCAAATGCACGCCTAAACCCTCATCACCCATCAAAAAATTGCCAATGCCCATTATCAAAATTCGGTCTTGCATATTTTTATTTTTTTAGTGTAAAACCTTTAAACAGTAGGCTTGTGTCTTGATATGTCTATTTCAAAGGAGTATCTTGCTCTACCAGCATACCTTCTTCCTCGTCGTTGCCCAATTTGGGTGAGTCATTGGGTTTACTAAGCAATTGATAATCAATGGGTTTGCTTTCAATCGTTGGTTTTTTGTTTTCATTTTCCTGGATGATTTTCTCAAACATTTCTTCTTCAATAAATTTCCAACCACCACCCATTGATGATATTTCGCCTCTGCCTTCTACGTAGTCGTGATAAAATACCAAATAGATGTGAACCACAATAAACAAGATAAAAAACCACATAGCAATATGATGCCATTGACGCAAAGCCATATCGCCGCCTACAAAATGCGGAACCCAAGCAAACAACTGCGGAAACCACCAATTGCTATTGGCGGCATACAAGCCAAAGCCCGTAAAAACTTGTACCATAAAGGCAATAAACATCATAAAATATACAAAGCCCGCCATTGCATTATGCCCTACAGATAGATGCTCTTTGCCTTTTAGGAGCAAAATATCAATCTTGATCACCTGCCACATTTCCTTAAAAAACTTAGGCGTGATTGGTATAAAATTATGCCAACGCGCATATTTATTGCCTACAAAGCCCCAATACAAACGAAAAATAAAATTAAACACAAACAAATAAGCTGAAGTAAAGTGAATATATCTTACCCAGCCCATCAAAAAACGATGCGAAGCCTCCGCACTAGATTGCAAAGCCGGTGGATTGGCAATCCAAAAACCAGTAGCAATTAGCACAAAAATTGTGAGTGCATTGAGCCAGTGATACACTCGCACCGGCAATTCCCAGACATACACCCTTCGCAAATGTTTGACTTCCGATTTCATATATTTTTATTCTTTTTAGTTAAAAAAATGCGCCCTCCGCGAGAGCAATGTATCTTAAAAACATCAGTCTATAGACCCCAATCTCAAATTTCAATAATCTGTTATAGTTTTGTAAATCATTGACAATCAAGTATTTACAAATCTCACGAGGTTCTTCACCACTTTTCAGGAGTGAAAATCTTTTTTCTGAAATTTATCAATTTCAGTGATTCTGAGCGAAGCGAAGAATCTGAAACTCTTGATAATC
>JALONJ010000186.1 GCA_025455045.1 Microscillaceae bacterium
AATGCTGATTATCAATTACTTATATATTTTGTTATTTTTATAAATATAAAAGTTAAAATATCAAAGTTTTGTTCAATTATTTTACAGTGGGAATTGCTGTGAAGACCCATTTGTTTTTGACAAATCATTGAAAATCAATATTTTACGAATCTTTTTTTTGAGCTACAAAGCGGATATTGCGTTGTAAGCCCTTGAGCTTGGTGCGTTGAACGGCGGAGTTTTTGAACAATTCTTTAAAAATATCTTCACTTATATCCTCCCAATCCGATTTTTGCATTTGTAACAGTTTGTCCGAAGGCTCAAACTCAGCTACTTGATGTGGCTTGGCAAAGCGATTCCACGGGCATACATCTTGGCAAATATCGCAACCAAAAATCCAATTTTCAAACTTACCCTGCACCTCAGCAGGTATTTGGTCTTTCAATTCAATAGTAAAATAAGAAATGCACTTACTTCCGTCCACTACATAAGGCGCGACAATGGCATCGGTGGGGCAGGCATCTATGCAACGGGTGCAAGTGCCGCAAAAATCGCCCACCGGCGAATCATACGCCAATTCCAAATCCAAAATCAGTTCGCCAATAAAGAAAAAACTGCCCATTTGCCGATTGAGCAAATTGCTGTGTTTGCCTATCCAGCCCAAGCCACTTTTTTGCGCCCACACTTTGTCCATCACCGGAGCCGAATCCACAAAAGCCCGCCCGCTTACTTCGCCGATATTTTGGTAGATAAATGTCAAAAGTTGTTTCAATTTATCTTTCAGGACAAAGTGATAATCAGTGCCATAAGCATATTTTGAGATTTTGTAATTGTCTGATTCTGAGGTACTTACATTCGGGTAGTAATTGAGCAAGACCGAAATGACCGATTTTGCACCTTCTACAAGCAGGCGTGGGTCGAGGCGTTTGTCAAAATGATTTGCCATATAAGCCATTTCGCCTTGGTAGTTTTGGTTGAGCCATTGCTCAAGTTTGGGGGCTTCATCTGCCAAAAACTCGGCGCGACTGATGCCACAAAAATCGAAGCCCAAAGCTCGAGCTTGATTTTTGATAAGTTGGGTGTTTTTTTCGAGAGTAGTCAAGCGATTTGTGCGATTTGATACATAGAAAACGATTGCAAAAGCCGATTATCGCAAACGTTTAACGTTTCATTAACATTATTTAAATTTCGTTAATATTATCGTATTGTTAGGCTTATTAACTTTGTAACAGATAATAATTGTTAAAGATTTCAAAAAGTAAAAGTCGTTTTATATTTAAAAAACTTATCAATCGATAATAGCTATAAATTCAGCGAATATCGCAATTTATCAAAAGATTTTAAAGAGATTATATGTTTTTTAAGTGGTTTTTAGATTCCTGAGAAACCGAGAGTTTTTTAAATTCTCGGTTTTTTTTTGTGGTTATCAATCATAGAACTTTAAAAGATTGATTATGAGGTACTTACGAAAATCAGCGTTTTTGACTTAGGATTTTAACATCATTTTGAATTGCGTACCATAAACCTACAAACCCAATGAAACCTACCTTTTCCTTTCTGTCTTTTGTATTAAAATTCCCCCTCCGGGGGCTAGGGGGCTTTCTTCTCCGGGGGCTAGGAGGCTTGGCTTTTGAATTTTCAACAACTATTTTGTAAATTGCTTTCAAAAACAAGGAATATGAAAACAATCACCTTAGAAATAGAAAACGAACAGGATTATGGGCAAATTCTCGACTTTTTACTTAGGCTGGGTGTAAAAATTACCGAGCAATCTACCCAAACAAGCAATGAAAGAGAAATTGCCTTGAGTAAAATGGAGCAATTTTATCAAGAAAAAAGCAAAAATTTTGGGGACTATTCATTTAACCGAGACGAAGCGAATGAACGATAAATATTTTTTGGATTCTAATATTTGTGTCTATCTCTTGGAATTAGGTACACAAAAACAAGCTATAGCCCAGCAATTGATAAGTCAAACTATACCCACTATCAGTACTCAAGTAATTGCGGAAAATATCAATGTGCTTACTCGAAAATTAGGTTACTCAAAAGAAGATGCTTTCCAACACGCTGAAAACTTAATGAGCGTTTGTTCTTTAGCCATAATAACCGAGCAAATCTTGAAAAAGTCTTTTCTGGTTTCTTTGCGGTATGGGTATCGATATTTTGATAGCCTCATCATAGCTACTGCGCTCGAGAACCAATGTACTATACTCTACTCCGAAGATATGCACCATAGCCAAGTCATTGATAACCAACTCACTATCATTAATCCATTTTTACCTTAAAAAAACTAACAAACCTATGAAACCCATACTTTCCTTTCCTTTTTCCGTAATATCATTCCCCCTCCGGGGCTTAGGGGGCTTTCTCTTATTTATTGTATTACTATCCTACACGCTGGGCTGGGCGCAGAAGCCGGAACTGAGAGTGCAGATGGGGCATACCGGCGCAGTAACCCAGATTGTACCCTTATCAGATGGGAAGTCATTTTTAAGTACAGATAATGATGGGATGATTATTCATTGGGATAGTAAAAGCGGGAGAGAGATTAGGAGGTTTCAAGGGCATAATAATTTTGTTAGGATTATCTTGTTCCCTGATTCAGAAAAATTTATTTCCTTTGATAACCAAATAACCAAAATTTGGAATGTAAAAACTGGGAAAGAGATAAGTTCATATCGGTTCTACATGCCAAGAAAGTTTATCATATTAAATGACAATAAAAGTTATCTAATATGGGGCGGGAAGAATGATGAAGTAAGGCAAGTTGATATTTATAGTGGTGAAGAGTTGAAAATATTTGAAACAGGTCTAATTACAGAATTATCAGTGTTACCAGACCACAAAAGTTTCTTAATAAGAACATCGTATAACAAATTAGGGGAAGGAAGTATCATACAGTGGAACATCGAAACAAACAGCATTATGAATACATTCCAAACAGATGCTATAAGAGGGTTGATTTTATTGCCCAGTGCTAAAAGTTTTCTTGTTTCTTGTGGTGATAAAACTATTAAACACTGGAGTCTAAGTTCAGGTCAGTTGATTAATTCATTTTCTGGACACACAAGTTATATAGACCACATCGAATTATTGAAAAATGAAACTGGTTTCTTAACAACAAGTTATGATAACACAATAAAACATTGGAATTTAAAAACAGGAAAGCTAATTCAGACATTTGAAAAATACTACAAAGAAAAAAAAATGGTTCAAGATGAGAGATTTGATGAAATAATAATGTTGCCAGATGAAAATACTTTTTTATCAGTAAGTTATGACACTGTAAAACATTGGAATATGAAAACTGGAAAAACTATTCAGTCTTTTTATGGACATAAAAATTCAATTGAGGAGGTTATATTGTTAGAAAACTCATTTTTAACAAGTGCTAAAAATGATTATACTTTAAAACAATGGGATTTGAAAAGTGGAAAAGAAATCAACTCATTTCCAGATTGTGCGGAAATTCTTAAAATTTTAGACAACAAAATACTTTTGGTTAAAATATATGAGGATAAATCAGGATTAACAACTTTAAAAACATTTGATTTAATTTCAGGAAAAGAAATTAAGAAGTTTATAGGGCATAATAGTTACCCTAGGGAAATTGCATTTACAGAAAATAAGCAAGTTTTTATTACAGGATATGATGATGGGATATTAAAAATATGGAACATAAATACTGGTGAAGAGATAAGTAACTTTAAAGGTTTATCCTCTGGAATTGAATGGATTTTACCCGTAAATAATTATCAATCCATTTTAATGAATAAACAAGCTAATTTTCTAAAAAAGTGGGATTTTGATTTAGGAGCATTCGTATCAAACCTTGAAAATATTAACAGTTTTAATTATTTTATTCCTACCACTAATCCATCGAGAATTTTATTCTTAAATCGAACTAATTTTGAGTATTGGGACTTAAATCTTCCAAAATTGATAAGTAGTTTCAATGATAGATATGATTTTGAAGAAATTTTGATTTTGCCCAATGATACTACAATCATAGCACGTGTTAGCGATAATACAGTTAGATGTTTAGATTTAAATTCTGGAAAAGAGAACTTTAGGTTTCCAATGGGATCTTATTGGACAGAAAAAATTATCTTATACCCTGAAACGAGCTTCTTTTTATCCATGGATCAGGATGGAACTATAGAACAATGGGATTTAAATTCCCAAAAGCAAGTTAATATTTTTAAAGGGCACAGAGACTGGGTTGAAGAAATAATTTTTTTACCTAAGCAAAAATCTTTTTTAACAAGAGCAAGTGCTTTTTGGAAAGATACTTTTAATAAAGGAAAAGATTATAGTATTAGATATTGGAATTTAGAAACTGGCAAAGAAATTTTTAATTTTCTTGGGCACGAAGGCTATATTACTCAATTAGCTTTATTACCTGATAGTATGACCTTCCTATCTTCGAGCCGGGACGGAAATATAATACAATGGAATTTAAAAACAGGGGAGAAAATAAAAAACTTCAACACTTTTGAAGAAAAGTTGGGGGTTACAAAATTTGTCTTATTGCCAAATAACAAAACTTTTTTAGCTGGATATGGATATGGTCAAGTAATAGAATGGGATATTGAAACAAGAGAACCTATCAAATACTTCTCTAAACATAAAAACTCAATAGAGAATATTATTGTATTAGAAAAGCATAAAGCTTTTTTATCTACGGCGAATTATGAAAATGTAATAAGAATGTGGAGTTTATCAAATGATACAGAGATACATTGTTTTCAAAATAATTATGGTCAAATCAAATCCATCCATCTCCTCCCCAACAACAAACAATTCCTCACCATCAACGAGCAAAACTCTATCACCCTCTGGGACTTAGAAAAAAAGCAAGAAATAGTAACCCTCATTCCTCTCTCAGGAAATAACCAAGACTATGTACTCGTAACCCCCGATGGTCGCTTCGATGGCACGCCTGAAGGAATGAAGAAACTCTTACATTTTGTGGTAGGTAATGAAGTCGTAGAGTTGGAGCAATTGAAAGACCGCTACTACGAACCCGGACTGTGGAAAAAACTCTTGGGTTATTCCAATGAACCCCTCCGCAATATCCAAGACATCAAAGACAAGGGCTTAGACCTCTATCCCGAAACTATCCTCAAACTGAATGATAATAAGCTGACTATCAAGCTCTTACCCCGTAGTGGTGGCGTGGGTAAAGTAAGCCTGTTTGTTGGGAATAAGCGAATTGTGGAAGACCTTAATCCTCAGCGCAAAACCGAGTTTACGGTGGATTTGAAGCAATACAATAAATTTTTCAGTAAAGGGCAAGCTGATACTTTGGGTATTGTGGCTTATGAGCGAGAGGGTACTTTACCCTCTCGCCCCGAAATCGTGGAATATGAGGCAGATTTAGAGATTGATTTTGAAGCAATGGAGAAAGAGAAAAAACGTCAGTCTCATTTTTATGGGGTATTTATTGGCACATCCAATTACCAAGACGGTTCGGGTTTGCGCGATTTGGCTTATCCGGTCAAAGATGCTCAAGACTTATCCAAAGCAATGCAATTAGCCGCCCAAAACCTACTTATTTCGCCGGAAAACGTGCAGATTACTTTACTTTCTACGGATGACAAAAACAACCTACCGAGTAAGGCCAATATTCGCAAAGTTTTGGAAGGCTTGGCGCAAAGCAAGGACATTCGCAAAGAAGATGTGTTGGTGGTTTACTTCTCAGGACACGGCGTAAGCTACACCGTGGACAACAAAGACCAATTCTTTTACATTACCCAAGACCTCAGCAGCAAAAACTTAGATGATAAGGTCGTGCGCGAAGCCTTTACCATTTCCACCGAAGAAATCGCGCAATGGATGGTCAATGTAGTAGCCCGTAAGCAAGTCCTGATTTTAGATGCTTGTGCTTCGGGCAAAGCCGTGGAGCAAGCCCAAGAGTTATTGGCAAAAAAAGAAGTTCCCACTTCCCAAAAACGGGCTTTGGAATTGTTGAAAGACCGCACGGGTATTTTTGTCATTTCGGGTAGCACTTCCGATGCCTCGAGTTATGAGGCAAGTCCTTATGGACAAGGATTTTTGACCTACGCTTTGCTGTCGGGCATCACGGGCGGAGCATTGCAAAACGGCGAATATGTGGATGTAATGAGCTTATTTCAATACGCCGCCAACCGAGTCCCAGAGATAGCGGAAGAATTTGGCGTGATTCAACAGCCCCAAATTGCCACGCCGAGCAAAGTCAATAGTTTTCCGATTGGCAAAGTCGGCGAAAAAGAGAAAAAAGCGATTCAAATTGCTCAACCCAAGCCGTTTTTTGTGCGGAGTAGTTTTTTCAATCCCGAAGAAAACGAAGATAATTTGGCTTTAGCGGATTTACTCAATCAATCTATCCGCGAAAATATGGGGGCAGGCAGAAGTGCTTCGGCGATTTTCTTTGATGTGAATAATCATCCGCAGGGCTATAAAATCATTGGCAATTATAGCTTGAATGGCAATGTGATTCAAGTCAAATGGCAAATCAAAAACCAAAAGACAGGGGAGAAAAGCAAGGAGTTTAGCAATGAAGGCGATAAGTCTAAATTAAATGAATTGGCGGAATCGATATTCAAAGAGGCAGTGCGGAAATTGAATAATTAGCCCATCATACACCCATCGAGAATAGAGGATTGTTGTCAATCATTGTTTTTGGTTCTCAATATCTTCAAAGGAAGTGTTTATTTTAGATACTTTCTCAAGCCACTTGCGCGCGCAGGTTAGCCAGTCTGCGTTAGCGTTTTTCTGAATGGGTGTGGGTGAATTATTCATAATCATCTGATTATCAATTAGTTATAAATTAAATACTTTTATTGCGCGCCGGATGGAAGCCGTGAGGGAGAGACCCCGCTTGCGCGCGCTCCCGCGTGGGTATAGCGTAGCGAAACCCACGCGGGAGCGCGCGCAAGCGGGGCTCTATATACGACAGCCGGTTTACGCGCCCAATAAATAAGCATTGGGCTAGGCAATATCGAGTACAAAGTCGCTTGAACGATTGCTTGAAATAACCATCGAACAATAAACAAATAAAAAGCTAATCAGAGGCGTAAAGCCTTGATTAGCAGTTATTTATATAAATTTAGACGGAGTGTAAGTCGAATTCGCGCGAGAAGTTCAGGATTTTGGCTATCACTTGCTCAGAGGGGTTTTCGACTGAGGTATTGATGCCAGAGATGGTATTTTGCAAATCCTGATATTGTTTACGAAAAGCCTCATCGGTATCGAGGATTACTTGAATCGTTTGTTTTTCGGTTTCGGAACATTCTCCGTAAACAAATCGGACTAAATCATCCGGGGTAATTATGGTTGTCATACTCAATATTATATTTTTGCATTTGCTTTCTCAAATTGATGAGTGCGTAGCGCATCCGTCCGAGGGCGGTATTGACGCTCACTTGGGTAGCCTCGGCGATTTCCTGAAAGCTCATTTCGCCATAATGGCGCATAATCAATACTTCGCGTTGCTTGTCAGGTAATTGCTGAATCAAAATCCGCAGTTTGCTGTACGTTTCTTTTTTGATTTGGGCGGTTTCCGCCGAGTCTTCCGAAAAATTTAACGTATTGAGGGCGTTCATATTGTCCTCGAGCAATACATTGGGGTAGCGACGTTCGTGGCGAAAATAATCAATGGCTAAGTTATGGGCGATTCTGATAATCCAGGGCAAAAACTTGCCTTGCTCATTATAGCGTCCCGATTTGATAGTTTTGACTGCCTTGACGAAGGTGTCTTGCAAAAGGTCTTCGGCAAGTTCGTGTTCTTTGACAATCAAAAGAATGGTGGTAAAAATTTTTGCCTTATGACGGCGCACCAATTCTTCAAAAGCTTTTTCTTCGCCATCTTTATACAGCACGACCAAATCACTATCTTGGATGGCATTGAACCTTGTTTGGCTCTTTTGTTTAGTAAACGCTGAGTTATGTTTCATTATTGTAAGGCTTACGCCGATTTTAAATTCTTTTTATAATACTTGCGATAGAGTCAGATTATTACAATTTTTGGTTTATCAATTGATTTATACTTAAAATTTGCCATTGATAATGAGCTATCTTTTCTCTTGGTCTATCTACCATATTTTTACGCAAGGCTGGAGCGATAAGTTAATGGCTGGGGGTGTCATTAACACCTTATTAAATCGTTTGGGGAGTTCTTTAACAGTTTATTAATTGGCAAAAGCCGTGCAGAAGGCTCTGGGGACTGATGCGAGGACTTTTTACGTGTTTTTAATCCGAAAACCAAAGGAAATGCTTACCAACAAGATTTAGACCAAAGAATGTTTTAAAGCCAAAATTGACTGTGGTTCGGTAATTTTTTTTTGAAATTTTGATAGTAAAATCTACTAAAAATTGCTTTTTAAGACGAAATAATGCTAATTTGTTTTGGATTCCTAATATTGGCTTATTAACTTTCGGAAATTTATAGTTTCAACAATTATTCAGCTTTAATAAATTGATAATCAATGAGTTGAGTTTTGTTTTAACTAAACCGGCAATAGGAATGAATACTAAAATTGAATAGCCAATGATGAATTTAATTGTTTTATATCCATCTTGTATCCTTATATCAAGATTTTCAGTTGCGCACAAGTCCTATTCCTTAATCATTTTTATTACCTTATTAACACAATTATTTGGCTCTATTTTCTATGGCAATTTGGCTCGGGTGTATTTCAAATTTACCACCTATCACCCTCCCTGCCTCGGCGGGGAGGCCAGGGTGAGGCAAAAGAAATGCCTAAATTTGAAATGCACCCTTTGGCTCAGGCTTAATGCCTTGAGTCTGGTGGGTATTAGCCTCGGTTATACTACTGTACAAAACTTAGAGCCACCAAGATACAAAGTATATAAGTGCCTGATTATCAACAAATTATGCCTTAGTGCCTCCGTGGTAAATAAAAAATGTATAGCAATATGATTCCCGCTAGTTAAAATATTGTAACTATTTGATTTTCAATTAGTTACATTCAAAAACTCACATACCACATTGTTTTTCACGATATTGATGCAAATTTTAAAGATATTTTTATAAATAATTGATTTTCAATAACTTACACCTTTTTATGACAATATTTCAAATTTCTCGTTGCTGATATTATAACTTATTGATAATCAACAAGTTAGCTCGAAGAATTGACAAATAAAACAAATTAAATCTTCAGAATTTATTAAGTAAATCTCTATACAGTATGCAAAATCTCTACCGTGTTTTAATCCTATTTGGGTTAATATTTTTGATACCCAGACTTGTATTGGGTCAAGTCCCCATTACCAGCATCACTACTCCAGTAAATGTAAGTGTTACTAGCGGCGTTAATTATACAGGAGTTGGAGCCTCTGGTGGCGACTATTCAGCCATTAACTTATCTTATAATTGGGGCACGAATACTACCACAACTGCCAATTTAAAACGGGTTGATGGCTTTGTTACCGCAAGCAATAATTTTGTTTTCTTAAATAATATCAACTCTATTGTAAAAATTCGGCGTAATAACAACGCCAATGTAAGTGGTATTCGTTCGCTGATTTATGCTGAACGAAATGCCGCTACTACACCAAGCAATGGTACGCTTAATCCATTTCCAGTCAATCTTCTACCTTCGTATGAAGATGATATGGAAAAGGTATTTGATGCCCGTAACTATAATTTGGGTACAGATAATATTTTTGATAATACCGCTACCAACAATAAGAACAATATTGAGAGATTAGATGTAATATTTTTAAGTGGGATTGCGACTCCTAACCTAAATGATGTAGGATTTGCTGTATTTGACCGAGGAACTGGTGACGCTTTCAAAATAGCGGCAATTACCGCCATTGACCCAGCCACTCAAACTCCGACTAGCTTTGGCAACTTGGTCAATGTTACAACGCCAGCGAGTCAGTTTTCCGCTGGTGGCTTATTGGGCGGCGATTTTAACTATGGAATACTTCGCAAAGAACAGGCAGAAGCAAGATTATTATTGAGTGGTATTGGTGCACAGAATATTAGAGGCACTTTGATTACTTTGAATAGCTTAGGAGTCACTGCCGGACAAGTGATTTATGGCTATGCGCTATTTGGTGGTGATGTGGTAAGTGGTACACATACCTTGACTAATTTTTCTTCTTTCCCAACTACTACAGGAGGATTAGCAGGGGGATTGGATATGGTTGGCATTACTGGCGTTTCCAAAACTAATAGCGCAAGTGTAGTGGTAATTCCAATCGACTCTGACCAAGATGGAGTTATTAATGCTATAGATGTAGATGACGACAACGATGGTATTCTGGACACTAATGAAGGCAATGGTACTGACCCTAGTGCTGATTTTGACAATGACGGCACGCCTAATTATTTAGATATAAGCTACGTTACTGCCCCAAGTTGGGCATTGACCGATGCTAATAATGATGGCATTGTAGATTTTTTTGATCAAGATTTAGATGGTGTTGCCAATCACTTAGATTTGGACAGTGATAATGACGGCATCGCCGATGTGGTAGAGGCTAGTGCCAACAATGCCAATGCCGACCCCGATGGCGATGGCAGAGTGATTGCTCTAGGTAGCACAAGTGTAGCAAGCAATGGCTTGGCAAGTAGCTTGGGAGGCACTCCCATTACCCCCGTCAATACCGATGCAGATAGTGTAGCTGATTATTTGGATTTGGATAGTGATAATGACGGAATTGCCGATGTAATAGAGGTAGGCGGAATTGATGGAGACAATGATGGGCGGATTAGCACAGGAAATATCGCTGATTTTGACGCTGACGGTTGGTCTGATATTGCTGATGCTGACGATCCTAGCCCGACTATTGGTGTAGCCATTCACGCTGGCAATGGTGATGACAACCAAGATGGTGGTGGCAATGGCACAGATACAATTCCCAATTACCGCGATTTAGATTCCGACAATGATGGT
>JALONJ010000187.1 GCA_025455045.1 Microscillaceae bacterium
AAAAAATTTGGCTAAAGAAACAGGGGGAAACCCCTGTTTCTTTGAATAATACAAATTTGCAAACCGCATCCAGAATTGCATTTCAAAGTGGAATTCAAGTATGGCAATTTTGTGTGGGTATATCACCCTCATACTATTTTGCCAGAGCAAAAAAATTCTTTTTAGATTTGTAGATTCGGTCAGGAGTCGGGGCTTCTCCGGCTTTTGATTTTTTTATTAATCCGCTGATTATCAATTGCTTCTATCTAAACTTGTTTTACCAAACTCATTCCAATTACACATTGCAAACATTTTTTGGGCAGGCAAAATTGTTGATACAACTCTACCAAGGCTTGTGAGTCAAAGGCTGTTTTTACCTTCAAACCCAAATCAGCCCACATTTTTAAAATTTGATTGTTTTCCGCACCCAAGTTTTCTAAGGTCTGAATGGCTTTATCCATCCAAGCTTGATTGGCTTTGGCTTGCGAATAGCCTGCCAACAAAGATGAAGCGGTATTGATTAAAATATTTTCAATCGCGGATTTTCCGAGCCGATGAGCAGTTTTTTGCGGAGATATTTTGCTCAATTGATAATGATTTTGCCAATACTCGGATACTTCAAAATTGAGGCGATTCATTAAGTCCTTGATTTCGCCTTCCAAAAACATTGCACACAAGCTGGAGTTTTCATAAATCAGTTGGGCAAATTGCGCCAAGCGCAAAGTAGGAAAATTTGCCGGACGTAAGCGCAAAAATTTCCATTCCGATAGTTGGAGCTGATTGGGTTTTAATTGGTATTTGTGGGCTAAAAATAAGTATTCCTCTCGCAGTTTTTGGGTATAGGTATCGGGTTCATCAAGGTTTTCCAGAAAACCTGCCTGCCCCAACAGTAGAGCCTCCAATTGCTTTACATCGTGGCGGTGCTTGAGCAATATTTTGTAGGGGAGGTTTTGTGCCAAGCGCAAAAAAGCCTCACTATTGACTTTAAAACCAAAGTTTTTTGCCAGCAGTTGATACGTGGTTTCTTCCCAATCGCCTTGATTTTGGTCTAATAAAGCCAGTACAAAATTTGACTTCTGCCAAAGCCTTTGACTCAGCGCTTTGTCTAGCATCATAATTTTTTTCAAATTATCAACTTGTCTAAATTGCGACTCGCAGGGTATAACTGCCTGATTATGAATGAGTTGCTTGTATCGAGTGAGCCATTGTGCATTGACCCGATGGTGGAGTTCCAAAGTAGGGATAGGCGTGTGGTCGGCGCGCAATACGGGCTTATCGTCTTGCCAAACCACGTGCAGGATAACGTTGTTATATGCAGGGTTTTGGCTGTGTTGATGAGTGTGCCAACTCGATGATTTGAGGTGAAACTCGACATTGCCGACCCACTCCATGTCATCGAGTAAAATTTTGGTATAATAATAATCAGCCCCCGCGTGAATATTGCGGTTGCCCACTTCCAAAACCACCAAGTCTTGGTCTTGGGTAGTTTTGAGTTTTGTTTTATCAAAATATTGATACTGCCAAATGAATTGAATAAAATCTTCGGTCATATTGCTTTAAAAATTGAGGGTTGATAATTTGAAATTTTTAACGAATTGATTTACAATTCGTGATGTTGTATCCTTGGCTTGGCGTTAATGGTTTTGATATACCCATTGGAAAAGACTTTGGAGGTTTTCAAAACATATCTTCCTCAGCTTTGGCGAAGCTAACACCATTTCCAAATGGGTATGTCTTGCGATAGCTTGGTAAAGAGGCAATTTGCAAAATATAATTCAATTTTTTCCTGAAAAATTCTTGTTGATTTATTACTTACAATCACTCGGACAGTTTCGGATTTCTGGTTTCTAGTTTGTGCTGTCCTGAAATAAGTTGACTTTTAAAAAAAAGCATAAACTTAAAAAGTACAAATTAGTTGCTATAACAGGGTATTATACTTCTCCGTAGTTGTTAGTAGTTATTGGATTACAAAAAAATCTCCAAGTCAATAACTCTCCAAATCAACCAATAAAATTATTGTTCCCTGCCTTTGGCAGGCTAGGGGGGCCAGCTACTTTTACAAAATTTTAAACTCAATTCGGCGGTTTCTGGCTCTACCTTCGTCGGTATCATTGGAAGCATCGGGTTTGGTAGCTCCATAGCCTTTGAAAGTGAGGCGTTTGGCATCAATACCGGCTTGTAATAGATAATCATATACCGCTTTGGCGCGATTGAGCGATAAGGTCATATTGGCTTCGGCTACGCCAATGTTGTCGGTATGCCCTGAGATTTCGCCCCGAACTTCGGTATTTTCTTGCATAAACTTGACCAATTCATCTAACTCGGTTTTTGATTTTTCTTTGATTTCATATTTATTATAATCAAAGAAAATATTGTTTAAGCGAAAAATTGTTCCCTGACTAATGGGGTCAAGGGCAATATCAATCTCCAAAGGCTCAATGTCTTTGCCTTCGGTATAGTTGAAAGTGAGGCTTTTGAAAGCATAGCCCTTGCGATGCACTTCTAAAGCGTATTCTGCCCCCTGATTCAAAACCAGCAAATAACTACCGTTTTGGGCATCAGAGCTGACCGAAGCCGCCCGCGATTTTTCGGCTAAGTCAAATAAATCAATTTTTGCCTCTAGCTTTTGTTTACTTTTGGAATCATACACAATGCCTTTGACAAAATTACTTTTTTGGGTGGGCGCAATTTCTTGAGGCACGTCAAAGATATGCAAAACACTACTTTTTACCATTCCATTTTCCAATTTCTCAACCGAATAATAGCCTTTTTTGCCATCCGCCGAAATAAATAAAGCCAATTGGTCTTCGTAGGTATTGACCGGATAACCCAAGTTTTGGGGGGTAGTCCATTCTTTGTTTACCAACTCGGTTTTAAACAAATCTTTGCCTCCTAGCCCCGGATACCCCTCTGAACTAAAGAATAAAGTTTTGCCGTTGGGGTGAATAAAAGGCGAAACTTCATTCATAGCCGTATTAATTGCACTAAGGTTTTCGGCTAAAGACCACTTAGCATCATCACCTAAGCGGCTCACCCAAATATCGCGCCCGCCTTTGCCTCCCCCGCGATTGGAGATAAAAAACAAGGTTTTGCCATCTGCCGAGAGCGAGGGTTGCGATTCCCAAGCCGTAGAATTGACATTGACCCCCAAATTGATGGGGTCGCTCCATTCGTTGCCGACTTTGCGCGAGATAAAAAGGTCACATTGCCCAAAGTTTTTGCGCCCACCACGCTGGTCGCAAGAGGTAAATACCAGAGTTTTGCCATCAGCCGAGATACTGGCAGTGCCTTCATTTTCGGGGCTGTTGATTTTGTTGGAAATAGATTTGGGGCGACTCCAAGTGCCTTCGGCAAAGGTACTTTCGTATAAATTTTCGTCAGAGTCCGGCATATTGCTTATGGGTTTATCGCGCCCCGTAAATATGATGGTTTTTTGGTCGCCGGTCAATGCCGGAAAATATTGCAAATACAATTGATTCAAAGGCGCAGACAAAGCCACCGGCTTAAACTCCAAAGGTTTTTTGATAGCTTCTTGGGCAAATTGACAATCGGCAATTACTTTTTTGACTTGCTCGATATATTTGGGTACGGTAGGTTTCATAGCCATAAATTTTTCGCCGGTGGCTTGGGCGTTGGCATAGTCGCCTTTGCTCATATAACTCAAACAAAGATTGTAATAAGCCCCTTTAAATTTTTCATTGTCGGGGGCAACTTCGGCGGTTTTTTTATAATATTTGAGGGCTTCTTCGTCTTGTTGAAACAGTTGATAAGTAGCCGCCAATTTGTAATGGGCTTCGGCAAATTTATCATCTACTTCGGTGGCTTTGAGAAGTTTTCCGGTAGCCTCTTTAAACCGCCGATTTTTGAGCAATTCATCGGCTTCTTCGTAGAGTTTGATGGCTTTTTTAGAGCTGGTCGTATATTTGTTTTGCGCGTATAACTGATTGAAAATCAGGATAATAAAGCACAACAAGATTGATTTTTTCATATTTTTTGGGGCAAAATTTTGCAAGTTATTTTTTCACTTAACGAAAATAAATGATTTTTAGCTAATTCGAAAAATTAGTTTGCACTGATTGGTTGATTGTATGTCATAGTGATAACAATAGCTGATTAAAATTTAGTTTATCGTTGATGCGTTTATCGTTAAATTGTTGTTATTAAATAATATTTAACTTATTGATAATCAAATATTTACGAGTCATTTATTTTGCAAAAGAGGTATCATTGATATTATTTAAAATTAGGATTGGGTGAAAAAACTTAAAATAAATTTTATTTTCCGTCTTTGAAATAAATACCTGATTATCAATCACTTACAACTAATGCTGTCAAATTTACCACAAAGTTCACAAAGGTAATCACAAAGAAGCATCAAGGTCTTGGTGGACTCTGTGGGCATTTTCTCAGTGTTCTTGGTGTTTAAATAGTTAATTCTTGCCTTAGTTTTTGCATATAAAATTTATGTAAATACTTGATTATCAGGTTTTTATATCACTTTTAACAACAACAAGTTAAACTATGGGTAGTCAAGGCTTTAGTCAATAGTTCGGACAGTTTCTAAGCCCCCTGCCCCGCCAAAGGTGGGGATTCTTTTCCGAGTTATTTACTAAGTGTCTGACTGTGTCTCGCCTCTGGCGGATAATCAGCTTTTACATAAAATATTTAAAATAACATAACTAACTGATAATCAATTACTTATAAAAACCATCCGAAGTATTGCAAACTAAAATTGCGCAAATTGCCCATCACTCTCCCAAACTAGCCCCAAATCACGACTATCAATCTCGATTACAATCGGTTGAACCAATTTCCCAAAGTATTGCGTTTGTTGCCCAATTTAAAAAAATTGCATTTGCATAATAATCGCCTAATTGCCGAAAAACAATAAGAAACTTGGCAGAAAAAACTTCTCCAAGTAGAGATTATTTGGGGTAATAAATAATTGTTTCAAAGATAAAATAAGTGCAAAAACTATATAAATAATTGATTATCAATACATTATATCTTAAATATAAAAATAACCCATAAAACCGCTTAATTCTTTTTAGGGTACTAAAGGTAACTTTCGCGCGCCACCTGCGTTTAAACAATTTAGTGTAAGTTTGTTTGAATTTTTAGAGCAATCAATGAAAAGAAAGCCCAATTATTCATTTAATTTGCTTTTAAATTGATTATATTTGCCAATTAAATATATTTTAGAATTTTTTAACCAATTCAAATATATTTTTTGCCAAATCGTTATTAAATGGCATAGTTAGTGTATTTGCAACAATCTATATAATAAATAAAAGTTAACAGGTATGAATAAACCAATTGTTTTACTAAAGCAGTTTTGTTTGCTACTGCTTTGTTCTTCAATGTTGGCATCGTGCTTTTTCAAAAAGAAGTCGGAGTTTCAGAACAGTAAAAATGTTCACGAAAATGGACAGCGCAGTATGGTTACCGGCGTGAAGTACAATGATGAAGATGACCCGGGCAGTAGTTTTACGGTCAATGAATACGAAGGACAGCCCGATGCGCCCAACTTGATTTTTATCGAAGGTGGACGTTTTGTAATGGGTTCGAGTGAGGAAGACATCATCACAACCCGCGACAACGTGGAAAGAACCGCCAGTATTCAGTCGTTCTTTATGGACCAAACCGAAATTGCCAATATTCACTGGCTTGAATATATGGCTTATTACGAAAATCCTGAAAATGCTGACCGCCTACCCGCCGGAACCGATTTGCAGACTTATCGCTCGCAAGTTTTACTGCCCGACACTACAGTTTGGGCAAGCGAATTGGCATTTAATGATTCTTATGTAGCCAATTATTTGCGCTACCCGGGCTTCCGTTTCTTCCCGGTAGTAGGGGTTTCGTGGATGCAAGCCAAAGAGTTTTGTAAATGGCGGACAATGGTCGTAAACGAAAACTTAGCCAAAGAAGCCGAAAAAGAGGGTAAAGTAGAATCACTACCCAACTTTGCCGCCGGTGAAAAAATTCCTTTGGAATCAGGTTTTGTAGTTCCCGATTACCGCTTGCCTACCGAAGCCGAATGGGAATATGCTTCCAAAGCTCTAGTAGGTACTCAGTACAACGACGAAAACCAAACCAACGGTCGAATTTACCCTTGGGACGGACACGCAGTTCGTAATCCTTATGATACCAAAAACTACGAAATGGGCTATATGCTTGCCAATTTCAAACGTGGTCGGGGTGACTATGCCGGTATTGCCGGTAAGTTGAACGATGGAGCTTTGATTACCGAGTATATTTTTGCTTATCCGCCCAATGATTATGGCTTATACAATATGGGTGGCAATGTATCGGAATGGGTTGAGGACGCATATCGTCCAATGTCATTCAAAGATGTAGATGACTTGAATCCGGTACGCCGTCAAAGATTGGATAGTTTAAAATTGAGCAGCGATACCTCTAAGTCAGTGTACTTAGACCCGGCTATCCCTACTCCGGCTAACAATGGCAAAAACCCTTATAATCCACAAGTTGACCGCCCTAACTCACTAATTGATGACAATGTGAGAGTTTATAAAGGTGGTTCGTGGCGCGATGTAGCTTACTGGTGTTCGCCCGGTACTCGCCGTTTCTTGGACAAAAACGAAAAACGTTCTTATATCGGTTTCCGTTGTGCAATGATTATGGCTGGTGAGCGTCAGGGTGAAGAAAGAAGAACCCAAGGCAAAAAGAGATAACAAATCATTTATCATAAAAAAAGGAGAGTCTTAGGACTCTCCTTTTTTTTTTGAATAACCTTTGTCTAATCAGCAAAAGAGCGCAACTATTTTTGTAATAAATTTGTTAATTAATTCATAATCAACTACTTATATTGCTTAGTCATTGATGAATACCATTGTTAAGTCTCTTGCTTGTATGACCAAAGTGTATTTTTGAAAATAAAATGAAAATTTCTAAAAAAATAATCAGCGAAGCGGTTTGGTTTATCGCTTTCATAAGCCTTTTTTATATGCTCAACTCGGGTGGGTGGATACAATGGTTGTTTTTGCAAACCGGTTGGTTTTCGCCCAAACCCACCAGCAATGAGGTGAGTCTGCCCAATGCCGAGTATAATCTGCAACTGCTGGATATGGGAGGCAATCGTCTCAACTTCAAGGATTTGCAAGGGAAAACCATTTTTTTGAATATCTGGGCTACTTGGTGTCCACCTTGTATTGCCGAAATGCCCGGCATTGAAGCTTTGTATCAAAAAACCCAAAAAGAATCTATAGCCTTTGTATTGGTTTCGGTAGATGAAGACCCCGAGATAGTTCGGCGATTTATGAAGCGTAAAAAATATGAAGTACCAATTTATTTTTTACAAAGCAAATTACCGACTCTTTATCAACATTCCTCAATTCCTCGCACCTACGTCATAGATTCAAAGGGCAAACTGGCATACAAACATCACGGCATTGCCCAATATGATTCCCAGCATTTTAGAGATTTTTTAGAAAAACTATAAATAAAATCACAAGTAATTGCTAATCAACAAGTTACGATATGTAAATATACTTAATTAGTTTACACAATCAAACCATTGTATCTTGCTTCCGGCGCATAAGTTCTCCAACTTTGTTGAGGTAGAAAACTTAGAAAATCGAGAAAGCATTGAACCTCTAGCCTCGCCATTTTAAACCCAAACTTCCAACTTTTTTATGATTCACATAAAAAATAATCAAACGATTATTCAAAGCATCGTATTGAATTTGCACCGCCCGATTGCTGGGAAAAGGCTCGGCTATTTTTTCGCCTTTGAGGTTGTAAAGGTAAGTTAAGCCCCCCTTTTTATCGGTAATGGCTATGATTTTGCCTGGCGATTCAAAATTAAAATATTGCACTTCCCACTGGTCGGCTTTGCTTTCGGTGGTATGTTCAAAAATCTTTTTCCCTTTTTTATCCAAAATCTCCACCACGCCGGCATCGGTAAGCCCAATCAGCCAATCTTGTTTGAGTTGATCTATACACAAATGAAATTGCGCCCTGCCCGAAGGTCGGTAAAGTTGTTCTTGCTCCAAAACCTTGCCCAATAAATTAAACTTCACCAAGTCGCCTCCGGCACTGAGGCAAGTGATGAGTGTGTTTTCGGCGGTAGCATTGGCATCAATCCAAAGGGGGTTGCTAATACGCCCATTGACTTGTACCGGAAATCCGGCACGTGCTTGCCCGGCGCGGTTAAAAGCCTGCACTTCACCATTTTCTTGCCCCAATAAAATATAAGTACTTCCGCCAATTGCTACAGTTTGGGCAGGCGTACTTAAGCGCGAATTGAGGGATTTGGGTCGCCAATTTTCCAAGTGATTCCATTTTGCATCAAATAAGTGGGCTTTGCCTCGACTATTGGAAACCAAATAATATTTTTTATTGTCTTCTACCATCTCCAACTCCGCAAAGGTCTGCAAATAAGCACTGTCGGTTACCATTCGAAGTGGAAAAGGTGATACATTTCTGCCAACACGGTCAATCAGGTTGAGGCGGTCAGCTCCAATAAAAAGATATTGCAGGCGGTCATTGTCATAAATATCAATTTGAATAGGCACACTCCGCAGAGGCGAACTAATGTTGCGTTTCCACAATACATAACCTTTGGGAGAAATAAGAGCCAGATTGTTGGCAACATCTTGCACCAGTAGCTCTTGGCTATCGTTTTCGTGGTTTTTGACTAAGTAAGGCGGGGTGTAAATTAGGTCTTTGAAATGGGTTTGCGTCAAATTTTCGTAACCCTCCGGCGCACGTGTAGCGGTAGTGGTATCAATCGTCTGCACTTGGCACAACAAGCGAGTCGCAAATTTTTGGTCGTCCGTATCGGCAAATTGCGCACTCAACCAATGCAGATTTTTGAGACTTGTTTCGTGGTCTTGAAGCCATTTTTGCCATTTTTCGGCGGCATTGTCTTGCCAAATACTCCACATTCGAGTTGGGTTCATAACCACTCGAAAATTGGCGGCTTGCCCCAAATCTTGCAACAAGTGGGCATTGAGGCGGTTTTTGCCCCAAACTTCGTTTTTTTCCAAATCACTTAGCCAATGTTTGATGACTCGAGCATCGTTTGCCATTACGAGCAATTGCCCATACATTGCATAATAACAACGCTCAAATCCTCCGGCAAAATCGCCCCACAAACGCGCCGGAAAATCATTTAATTTGATTTCAAAAATTTCGATATTTCCCGATTTTTCTCGAGAAGGCAGACTTTTTTGTTGTTTATCAACTTTTTGACTCAAACTTTGCAATTGTTTGAGCAAGGACTGGGTTTGTGCACTGCGAATGAGAATCAATTTGTTCATCGCCCCGCCATTATCGGCAGCTAAGGCACAAAAGGCTATTTCTTGCCCAATTGCTTGGTAAAAATCAGCTATTTGAAAACCATATTGTATCTGTAAATCTTTTTGCAAAGGCAAAAAATCGCTTTGCAAACGCCCCTGATAGGCGCGCCAATTTTGAAAAAAACGAGCGTTATCGCTCAATCCCCAATAAAATAAGCAGGCAGTTTGATTGGGAATGTAGTTTTTAAATCCAAAAACTTGCGGCGTTTGCTCTTGCCATATATTGAGGAACGAAGCCGAATCGCGGGCAATTGAAAAGCTAAACCCTTGAAAATCAAGGTTTTGTTTATTTGCCTTCATCTCAAGCCAAGCCCCGTCCGCAAAATAATTGAGGGGTTTGAAATATGAGCTGAGATTTTCTTTGACCGAAATTTTCAAAAATTCGTTGAGCTGTTTGGGATTAAAATACACCAAAAAGTGTGCGGTTTGGGCTGGGGCTTGCGCCAGCTTGTCCATTTCGCGCTGATTGACAAAGGCAAAAGCTCTTTCGCCTTCGGCAAGTTTGCGTACCACGTCCTCAACCAGAATAGGCGAAAAGCTTGCTACCCAAAAACCTTTTGCCCACACAAACGAAAACCTTTGCTCAAGACTCGGATGGCTGACTTCGTGAATATCATAACCACGATAATTGCGTTTAAAAAATTGATAATCAGGGTTTTGTTGAAATTTATTTTCAATTTTTTGCCAAATTTTCTCGTCATTTTCGCCTGCAAACGGAACAAAATACAACAAATCAAAATCTGATTTGGCAGTCAAATGCCAAGAAATCGTAATCTTGCGATTTGTCAAAAAGCTCGGAAAAACGCCAAGTTCTTGCAAAATACCACCTCCACTCATTGCGCGCTCGGTGAGCGTTGCCACAAACGGGGTTTCGGCTAGGGTTTGCCAAAGGGCAGTAGCCTGTAGTTTGGGGAGGGCTTGGGGCAAGTCGTGGGTCTCAAAAATACAAATAGGATTGGCAGGCATCAAATTCCAAGCATCGAGAGGGCGGCGGGTTTGCCAATACCAGACTCCTGCTGTAGCCAAAAGACTGATAATGAGGAGGATAATGCTGTATAAGTAGAGGCGTTGGCGTGTAAAAAAAGTCATTTTTAATAAGTTTTCAATTACCGGCTTGAGTTATTTTTTGAGATAATCAATGCTGAATTTTTTAAAATTATGAACCCAAGATTTAATTATGTAACGATGGGAGAATTGGGTGTTTCCTAAATCCTACTATACAACTCGATTTTCGCGCAAAAATGCTAAGGCACAAAGTACTAAGGAATGAATAGTGAATAATGTAAAATGAATAATTTTGTAATTACCTGAAAGTCAATATGTTACCAAAAAATATTGTACGCATTATTTTTTTCTTGTTCCTAATTATCTGCCAGAGGCAAGGCGCAGTCAATAAACTGTGCCTTAGGGTCTTAGTGGCGAATTAAAAAATGTATAGTAGTATTTATTTCCTAATCAAATCTGGTTCTTCACCACTTTTCAGGAGTGAAAATCTTTTTTCTGAAATTTATCAATTTCAGTGATTCTTCGCTTCGCTCAGAATCTGAAACTCTTGATAATCA
>JALONJ010000188.1 GCA_025455045.1 Microscillaceae bacterium
GCACCAAGGTCTTGGTGGGCTTTGTGGGTATTTTCTTGGTGTTCTTAGTGTTTAAATAGTTTATGCTTGCCTTAGCTTTTGCAAATAAAATTTCTGTAAGTCATTGATTATCAGATGTTTATATCACTTTTAACAACAACAAGTTAATTATAAAATGTGTTGATGTGCTAATTAAAAGCCTGATTATCAGGTATTTATAAAATTAAATTCCTAAGTTGTTTTTTAATTGCTCCTTAATGTTTTTGTAAAACCAAATTATGACTGTTTTTTTAATAAATTTAAAGATATATAATACATTGATTATCAATTAGTTACGAATAATATTGGCTCAACCGCCTATTTAGAAATTGAATAATTATTTTAAATATTTTTTAAACTTTTTCAAAAACTCAAACCAAAATTGAAACCTACCCACATTTTAATTTTAGTAAAGCCTACGTTGTCTTGCCACAATACCCAAGGCGCAATGCGTGAGCCAATAGAGTTGTCGGCATTGCGATAATCCGAAAAAAGCGTGTTCAGCACCGGACCGACAAATACATTGTTTCGATTCCAAAGCCTTTTGTTTAGGTTAAGTCGCAATTGCGTAAGCAAATTTAACTCGCGGGTAAAGCGCAGTTTTTCGCCAATGTGAAAACCTATCAAATCAATATTGACTGCCGAACTGGCGGTATAATTGATTTGTGTACCAAATCCATAACCGATACCCCAACGCGAATTGATACCGTCTAATTGTGAAGACAAAGCAAAAATATTATAAAATTTGCGAACCCCGATTTTATAGCCAAAATTATAATAAAAGCTTTCGCTTGTCCACATTTCTAAGGTCTGATAGCCATTTTTGCGGACAATACTCAACAAACCAATTGGCACACCTTGTACGGTATCAGCTACATTGACCAATCCAATTTGGACTCCACGTACGCGTTTGGCGACATTGACTCCGGTTGAGAACTGCACTCCCCGCACATCTTCGGCAACATTCAAAAAACCACCGGCTTGGATTCCGTCAATCTTCTTGGCAAAGTTGCTTACTAGGCTTACTTGCATATCTTGAGTATTGTGCAAGTCAAAATTGAGCAAACCCGAAAACTGGGAGCTAAATTTAGCCTTTGTCAAGTTTTGGCTGGGGTAGTAATTTTTTTCATTGGCTTTTTTCAAGCCGGCAAAGTTTACAAATCCGGCAATTTGCGCACCTTGCAATTTTTCGCCGGTTAGGTTGGCTACGCCGGCAATTTGCACGCCTTGGACTGATTGGCGAGCCGTATTAAAAACGCCGGCAATTTGCGCACCTTTTACATAATCGGTCTCAATGTTGCCGATTCCGGCTATTTCTTTGCCATTGAGTCCGGCGGCTTTGCCTACCAATACGTTGATGGAGTTGCGATTTGCCATTTGAGGGGCATATTGCTTATTGGTGCTATAGCGCGGCAACAAACTCACTTGCCAATTGCGCATAGGATAAGCAGTGCTTGGTTTTTGGCTCATAAAATCTTGCGCGCTCGCATTTTGCCATAGATTGCCGGAGGCTTCGAGTTGAGTATCGGCAATACCGATAGAGGGCAAAACGGCTACGGCTTCGCCAAGTGTTTTATTGGGAGGGTTTTCTGAGGTTGATTTTTCAATATTTTCTTTGTAAGGCAAAAAATCGGGATTTTCTACAAACTCAGCCCAGTATTGGCTCTTTTTAGGAATCGTTTGCAGCGGATTTGAGTTGCCAGACTTATTTACCCAAGACTGACCGTCTTGGTCGGCAGGCAAGTTTTGAAAATTGTTTGTGGAGTTATTGGTATTTGATTCCAGATTTAAAATAGTAGGGTTTTTATCATTCGCCGAGAGATTAGCATTATTAAATTGATTAACTATTTGATTATCAGTAGCTTGTGTTTTGGACAAGCGATTCTCGTCCAACAGCTTATGCGCAGCCGGAAGCCCAAGAATCAAGGCTACCGCCAGAGCCGCGCGATAACTGTACTTGCGCCAGGGGCTTGCTTGGGTGCGGGCAAGCGCGCGCAGCCGTCCCTTCATATCCTGCCAATCATCAGGGTTGTAGGCTTCTTCGTGCTGGTTGGTTATTTCGCGGAATAAATCGTCTAAATCAACCTTCTTCGACATAGGGAGAGTAAGATTTATTGTCCAACCATTGATTTAATTGTTTTTGTAATTTCATTCGGGCTTTTGCCAAATTCGATTTTGAAGTACCTTCATTGATATTGAGCAATTCGCCGATTTCTTTGTGGTTATAACCTTCCAACACGTATAGATTAAAAACTGTTTGGTAAGCGGGTGGCAAAGTGCGAATCAGTTTGAGCAAATCTTCATAATTCATCTCCTGAATCACTTTATCATCATACAAGGCATTTTCGGGTGGGTCATTGAAATCTTCTTCAATAGAGGAGTGTAGATTGTATTTTTTGTTTTTATGATAATGATTAATGGCAGTATTGACCATAATGCGGCGTATCCAGCCCTCGAGCGAGCCATCACCTTTGAAATTGGCAATACCGTTAAACACTTTGATATACCCCTCTTGCAATATATCACGGGCTTCTTCTCTATCTCTAGCATAGCGCAAGCACACACTCATCATCTTCCCATAATACAATTCATAAAGCATCTCTTGATACTTAGCTTTACCGGCTCGGCATCCCTGTATGATTGTTTGTTCAAGTGCCTTAATATCCATCGGATTAAGTGATGATAAGACCGCCCCATAAGCGGTTTGGTTGCTTTGGTTGATAAATTAATTTAAACTGCCCTCATACTTTGCAAAGGGATGTTATTTTTAAATAAATGATTGACTATCAAAGGTTTAGCAAAAATTTAAAGATTAGAAACCAGTCCAACGCCCAAGTAATAGGCTAATAAACCCAAAATATTTATTCAAATATAAAAAAATAATTCTTAAATTTGACACAAGCGCAATATGCAAAAATACATTGTTCGACCCGAATGTGAGAAAAATCTGATGGTTTTTTGCTAATCTAAATGAATTGTTAGTCAATCAATCGAAGTTTTTTTTATATTTATTTATTGAGTTTTAAGAAAATGACTGCCCAAAAATTGCAAACCGTTCACAAAAACCAACCGTGCCGCAAAGTCAGTCGGGCGATTGCTCTCGATAAGCAAGTGGCGTTTCCTACCCATTCAGGAAGCAGTATTTATTCTTATGTATCGCTCAAAATAGAGCCTTGCCCGCTTGAGGACAAGTATATTTTGATTGAAGAACAAATCAATCAACGCGAAGAAGTAAAACGGGTGATTGATATGCTCGAGATTGTTCCTTATATCCACGAGGCTATCTATGATTTTTGCTCGGCTAGTGCGCCTTCGCCCATCGCCAATGTCAAGATTACAATTATGGATACCAACTACAATTTGGTCGATTTCAAACCTTTTCACTACTATGAATGTACGCATCAATTACTAGAAGAAATATTTAAAAATGTGTGAGATTGGCGAATAAGTAATGCGTTGGTTACAGAATATACTGCTGTAAAGCATTGATTGTCAGTAACTTAATAATTAACAATGATTCTTCGGTATTTTGCAGAAAAATTGTAACGCAGGCTGTCTAGCCTGCGCGCATAAATGAGTTTAGGCTTAAAATAAAGCTAGAATTTCCTGAAAATAGGTAAAGAGCCTTGATAATGCTTTTTTGCGCTTTTGCAGGAGTTAAAAAAATCTTAAAAGCACCCACTTATCAATGAATCTCAACAAAGCGAGGAATCTTAGCTGTTTTCTACTAAAAGTTAAGATTCTTCCCGCGCCTTTGGCGGGTCAAAATGACAAAAAATTAAAACTCGAAACCAAAAACTCGGAACTCGAGACCAGAAACTCTGTTATTTTTGCTTTTTGAGCAAGGCGTTTTCTTCATTGTTTTGCAAGGTAGAAACCGACAGGCGGCGAAGTTTGGCGGTTTTTTTGCGTTGGTGGGCTTGCATTGCATTCAAAATATCGTTTAAAGTTTTGATGGCTTTCAAAATAAAAGGACCTTTGTTGAGCATCACACACTCGGCACGTTGCGACATTGCGGCATCGGTGATTTCGGCACGCGAAGGCACTCCTTTTTTTGCCAAGTTCTCGAGTACTTGGGTTGCCCATATCACCGGAATATGGGCGGCTTCGCATACCCATAAGATTTCTTCTTGTACTTCGGCAAGTCTTACCCAGCCAATTTCGACCGCCAAGTCGCCTCGAGCAATCATCACACCGATAGGCGAAGTATGTTGCATAGCCGCCAGCAAAATATCGGGTAAATTTTGAAAAGCCTGTTGGGTTTCAATTTTTACGACTATGCCCGGAGGTGACACCGAGCGAGCTTGAATGGCTTGGATTAATTGGTTTATATCTTGTGCCTGATGCACAAATGAGAGGGCTACCATATCGGCATTTTGCACCACAAATTCCAAATCTTCGCGGTCTTTGGCAGTCAGAGCCGTCATCAAAAAATTGGTTTGCGGAAAATTGATTGCTTTTTCAAAGCTCAACTTACTGCCATTTTCTTCGGCTAAGGTAATAGTGATGTCTAGATATTCGGTATCTACTTTTTGAATAATTCCCTCAATCTTGCCATCATCGAAGCGCACAATTTCGCCTGATTTGGCAAAATCAAAAATTTCGGGCATTTGACAAGCAATCTCAGCCGGATACACCACATTGCCCTGTTCGTCGGTTTGGGCGTTTTTTCCCAAGATTGCCGATTTTTGCAATCGCAAAACATCGCCTACTCGAAGTATGATAGGCAAGGGTTTGGCAAAAATTTCCAATGGTTTGATAATCAAATTTTTAGATTTTTTCTTTTTTAAAATCAATTCCGTGGATTGCGCCAAATAAGTTGTTTTGTTTAACTCGCCAATGAAGCCTTCGGCGGTTTTTTCTTTGATTTTCAAAACTCTCTTTTTGTGCTGTAAGTCAGTAAAATGGATTTTATCGCCGACATTAACCCGCGCCAAGTCAGCGGCTTCACATTTTACCACCGGCAAATCATGCTCTTGTATCAATTGGTCTGTGCTTGCCAAAGCAAGGCGCGCCGGACTGGTGATGATGCCTGACTCGTTTTTGCGTGGCGAAACTTTGAGAATACTTTGCGCTCGGGCGAGGTAGCCGGTGCGGAGTTTGGGACCGCCCAAATCCATCATAATTGCACATTTTTTACCCAAATTGTGAGTAACTTGCCGCAAGTGTTGAATCATTTTTTGCCACACTTCGGGCGAGCCGTGCGAGCAATTGATACGCGCCACATTCATTCCTGCCAAAAACATAGAGCGAACCAACTCGGGGTTTTCGGCGGCTTCGTCGGGCAAAGTAACCATAATGCGTACCTCGCGGGTTTCGGGCGTTTTGCCCAACAAATTTTCGGTAAAATTCTCCAGCAAAAGTTTGCTTTGGGTTGAGGTCAGCAAATTATCGTCGCATTGTAGTATCTCAGTATCTTGTATGAGGTGCAATATTTTCAAGACCTTTTGCAAACTGTCGCGGACGTGACTTTCGCACCGCCCTAGTGAGCTTAAGCCTAGTTCGCTCAGGTTTTTTTGCAATTCGCGTATATCAAATTGCCGCAAGCTGATATAATCAATCAAGTTATGCGCCGAGTTGCGATACATAGGGTTGATAAGGCTCAGTTTTGCCTTAAATTTTTCGCGCAATTGGGTACTCTGGCGAATAATCAATTGAATTTGATAAATCAATAACCTGATTTTTTCGGATTCTTCTTGTTTGATAGGTTCTTGGTTCAACATAAAGATAAACAGTAATGGTTAAAATTGGCACGCCAATTTAGCCATACAGCCCATTACAAGCTATGACATACATCATTTTAACATAAAGTTAATATTGATTAAGTGTTTGATTATCAGGTAGTTATATTTTTTTATGTACGTTTGGCAAATGAGCCTTTTAGCAGGTAAGTTTTTCAAAGTTTGCATAAACCCTGATTGCATTAGACAATGCGATTTTATCAGCCCTGCCAAGCCGAGCGGCATCGAGGTGTTCAATGTGGGTTTAGTCAAACTTTTTTAGCTACTTTACGTTCTAAAAATTTTGAAATTTTAAAGTTCTTTTTAACAATTTCGTTTCAAAATCATTTATTTAATATAATTTTGCTTCATTAATAACAAACAAATAACTTATGAGAATTGCAGTTGTAGGTACCGGATACGTTGGATTAGTAACCGGCACTTGTTTTGCCGAAACCGGTAACAATGTTACTTGCGTTGATATCGACGTAAACAAAATCAACAAACTCAAATCAGGCACTATTACTATTTATGAACCCGGCTTAGAAACCCTTTTTGAGCGTAACCTCAAACAAGGTCGCCTTACTTTCACCACCGACCTCAAAGAAGGTATCAAAGATGCCGAACTTATTTTCTTGGCTCTGCCCACACCTCCGGGTGAAGATGGCTCGGCTGACCTTAAATATATTTTGGGTGTAGCTTCCGATTTGGGTAAAATTATGGAAGAATACGCAGTAATTGTGGACAAAAGTACCGTACCCGTAGGTACTGCCGAAAAAGTACACGCCAAAATTGCCGAAAACGCCAAAGTTGAATTTGATGTAGTATCAAACCCCGAGTTTTTGCGCGAAGGAGTAGCCGTAGAAGACTTTATGAAGCCCGACCGCGTAGTGGTGGGTACTTCGTCCGAAAGAGCCAAAAAAGTAATGGAAAGATTGTACGCACCGTTTATCCGTCAAGGTAATCCTTTGATTTTTATGGATGAGCGTTCTGCCGAAATGACCAAATACGCCGCCAACTCTTTCTTGGCAACCAAAATTACGTTTATGAACGAAATCGCCAACTTATGCGAGCTTGCCGGAGCCAATGTAGATATGGTGCGCCGTGGAATTGGTACAGATGCCCGCATTGGCAATCGTTTCTTGTTTCCGGGTGTAGGTTATGGAGGTAGCTGTTTTCCCAAAGACGTACAAGCCCTCGCCAAAACCGCTTCGGAGCATAACTACGACTTCAAGATTTTGAAATCGGTGATGGAAGTCAACGAAGCCCAAAAAACCAAATTGATTCCGGCAGTTAAAGAATACTTCAACAATGATTTGAATGGTAAAAAAATTGCGATGTGGGGCTTGGCTTTCAAACCCAATACCGATGATATTCGGGAAGCCCCGGCATTGTATAACATAGATGCCCTGCTCGAAGCCGGTGCCAAAGTGTCGGCTTATGACCCCGAAGGTATGGAAAATGTAAAACAAATATTGGGCAACAAAATTGAGTTTGCCGATAGCCCTTACGGTACTCTGGTCGAGGCTGATGCCATTATGATTATGACCGAATGGCCACTTTTCCGTACTCCTGACTTCAAATTGATAGGTCATTTATTGAAAAATAAAGCTATTTTTGATGGTCGTAACCTGTTTGAGCCTGACCAAATGCGCGAAATGGGCTACTACTATATCAGTATCGGACGCGAAAAAGTAGCTTAGTCCTATCCACATAGCTAATTCTTTAAATTTGTTTTTTATTGGATAAATATCTGATAACTAATTAGTTAAAGAGTTAGCTATTTTTGTACCCTTACTTTTCACGCTTTTGAAAAGTAAGTCCATTAAATTCAAACATCATTCTCAATAATTTATTATGAAAAGAGTTTTAATAACAGGGGCGGCGGGTTTTTTAGGCTCGCATCTTTGCGATAGGTTTATCAAAGAAGGCTATCACGTAATCGGAATGGACAACCTGATTACCGGCAATATGCAAAATATCGAGCATCTGATGCCTTTGTCGCAATTTGAGTTTTATCATCACGATGTTTCCAAATTTGTTCACGTATCAGGACACGTCGATTACATTTTGCACTTTGCTTCGCCAGCCAGCCCTATTGATTACCTCAAAATTCCGATTCAAACCCTCAAAGTAGGCTCATTAGGCACACACAACCTGCTCGGATTGGCAAAAGAAAAAAATGCCCGAATGTTGATTGCCTCTACCTCCGAAGTATATGGTGACCCTTTGGTACACCCGCAAAACGAAGACTATTGGGGCAACGTAAACCCAATCGGACCCCGTGGGGTGTATGACGAAGCCAAACGCTTTCAAGAAGCTATTACAATGGCTTACCACACTTATCACGGTTTGGAAACGCGGATTGTCCGAATTTTTAATACCTACGGACCTAGAATGAGGCTAGATGACGGTCGCGCGCTGCCTGCATTTATGAGTCAAGCCTTGAATGGCGAAGACCTTACGGTATTTGGTGATGGCTCGCAAACCCGTTCATTCTGCTATGTAGATGATTTGGTAGAGGGTATTTACCGACTTTTATTAAGCGATTATGCCTATCCGGTCAATGTGGGTAATCCTTCAGAAATTACTTTATTGCAATTTGCCGAAGAAATCATCAAACTGACAGGTACTACCAGCAAAATTGTGTATAAACCCCTGCCCAAAGATGACCCCAAGCAACGCCAACCCGATATTACCCGCGCCAAAGAAATTTTGGGCTGGGAACCCAAAGTAGCCCGCGAAGAAGGCTTAAAAATCACTTTGGATTATTTCAAAAAAATGATGGGCAAATAATTGAAGCCCAAACTAGCAATTATGAGCAATGAGTGGCACATCTGTCCATTGGTTGCTCATTTTTTTCTTATAACTCCAAGCGTAGTGTCAGAATTAAATAAGGTTCTTTACCCATTTTGAGGACGTGCTGACTTTATTCTAAGCCTCAACTCATTTACGCGGGCAGGCTAGACAGCCTGCATTACAATTCTCCTGAAAAGTGGTGAAGAACCTTAAATAATATATAAATATCTGATTATCAATTAGTTACGAGTTATTCATTTTTTCTGAAAAAATTATTACAATTCTTTTTTTAGAGTCATTATTTTCTGTTTTCTTTGCCGAAAAAAATCGAGTATGCCCAAGCATTTATGGATTATCAGACACGCCAAAGCCAAAGACAACGAGGCTGGTGAAGCTGATTTTGACCGCAAATTGAGCAAACGTGGCAAGGAAGATGCCGAAGAAATGGCACTTGAATTGAAAAAAATAGGCATCGCTCCGCAAAAAATCTATGTAAGCCCCGCCAAACGCACCCGCAAAACTGCCGAAATAATGGCAGAAGTTCTGGCTTATGCCGAAAATGACTTGGTAGAAGTAAGTGGGGTGTATGAAGCCAGCCAACAAACTTTGCTCAAAATTATCAACAATTTTGACGATGCCGCCGACCGAGCCTTTTTGATAGGACACAATCCGGGCTTGACCCTGATTGCGGATTATTTGAGTGATAAAGACATTGATTTTTTGCCTACCTGCGGTATTGCCTATATCCAATTTGACTTTGATAGCTGGCAACTCGTATCGCGCAATACCGGCAAACTGCAATGGCTCAAATCACCCAAAGAAATTTAATCTTTGTAATAGTTTTAAAATAAAATAAACAATTAAGAAATACAAGCTATTGATAATCAATGATTTGTATAACTCCTAATTCGTAATTATTAATTCATAATTTCTTTATTGCATATTCAGTGCATATCGACTATTTTTGAAAACTCGTTGAGAGTCAGTCCTTTTGTCTTCGGTTGTTACAAAAACTCACTATTGAATATGCTTTTTGTGGTCATAGCCTTACTCGTTTTTATTACTCAGTCGCTATTTTATCATTGGTGGTTGATAGTCGTAGATGCTTTTTTGGGGGCATTGTTGCTGGGCAAAAACGGTTGGCAAGCCTTTTTATCGGGTTTTTTGGCAGTAGCCTTGGTATGGGCAGGGCAAGCCTTTTATTGGAATTATCAAAATGAAGATTTGTTGGCAAACAAAATTGCCGATTTGTTCTTTTTGCCCAATAGTATGGCTTTGTTAGGCGTTACAGTTTTGATAGGTGGCTTGGTGGGCGGTTTTTCGGCACTGAGCGGCTACAGCATCAAAGCATTTTGGCAAACCAAATCCTAAAAATTCGGGCATAGTAGCACAAATATTTGCCCACAAAGGCTCATCAATTTTACCTCAAGTGCCACTAAACCATATTTTGAAAAAAATACATAAATCATTGATTATCAATGAATTAGCTTTGATGCCCAAAACCTAATTTTTGCTTCCGAAAGCTACCTATTGATAGTTTTGAATAAAAAATTGCCTCAATCAACTCGATTTATCTAAAAAGTTCCTACTTTTGTCGGCAAAACATAATTTGAACATTCATTTATTTTTAATAGTTATACTATCTTAAAACGCAATTAAAATGAGCGAAACTCAAGACAATCAAGTCAAACACCCCATCTTGGTCGGGGTGATATTGGTGTTAGTAGCACTAGGTATTTTTGCCTTATTTTTCTTCCCTTTTGCTTTCGAAAAATACAACATAGGCGACACCTCTAAAACCGAAGACGTACACGCCAAAAGCGAGCGTATTTATGGCGATGGACCCGGCAAACCGGCGCGCCAGACTGCCAATACTTATACCGATACGCCCGAAGGTCAGAAAAGAGCTGATGCCTTGCGCGAAAAAATGTTTGGTGAAGGTATCTCTGCCGAAACCAACTCTGCTCCTGCCGCCGACACTACCCAAAAAGTAGAAGAAAAGAAAGAGGAGAAAAAAGAAGAAAAGAAATAAGCAAAATTTAACCTTTGAGAAATTCAGTCTTTAAACCAAAGGTCGAAAAAATAACATTCCCGATTTTATTTCCAATACAAAACAAGGAGATAAATCGGGAATATTTTTTTGGAATTTACGCGAATTAATTTAGGCTGCCGTTGAAAATTTATAACTTGCTCAAAATCAATAAGTTATGCGCTGTTTTTGGTTCTTCACGGCAATTCCCACTATAAAATAATTAAATAAATGTTAAAATTTTAATTTAATATGCTAAAAAAAGTGCTAATTTATAAATCATTGATAATCAATACATTAA
>JALONJ010000646.1 GCA_025455045.1 Microscillaceae bacterium
AAGGCAAATTCTTAAAATAAATAATTAAAATTTGATCCTGTATTTATTTAAACTTATACAAATTTTCTCCATCTTTTTTCTGTAGGGAGATTAGCTCAAAAACGGGGTGGTTTACAATATCTTGTTAGAGTATCTGCTGAGCGAGCGCAAAGTGTGGGATGCTCAATGTGGAAAAACCACTAACTCATTGGTAATCAATTAGTTATAAAAAAACAAAAAATCTTCACCACTTTTCAAAAAATGGTAATGCAGGCTGTCTAGCCTGCCCGCGCAAATGAGTTTAGGCTTAGAATAAAGCTAAAATTTACTGAAAATTAGGTAAAGAGCCATTTCTACTTCTCGATTTCTTAGCTACAGATGGGTATTGAGTACAAACGCTCATAAATAATGCTGTTGAGGTCTAGCATTACCGCCGTGCCATTTAGGAGTTCTTGCAAGCTGAGAATTTCGGACAAGGTGAGCAAAAAAATGCGTTCCGATTCGGGCAAGGCGATAATGTCATAGTCAAAGGCTTTGTCAGGATTGAGAGCCATCGTCGCCAAATCAATGGATTGAACCGTTTTTTTCAATTGATAAAATTGATTTACCCCCAAACCCGTCCATTCGGTTTTGAAATACAACCAAAAACAACGCTCGCGGTTTGATTGATAAACTGCTCCGGCTTCGGTAGCAAATATTTCGGTCCAATATTCCTGCTTTTGCAAAACTTTGATTGATTTAAAGGTCAAAAACACTAAAACTAGGTCAATTTTAAACTAAATCAACTTTTGCGCAAATGATTTTTGTCAGTTTAAAATTTATTTAGACTAATTCTAAGCAAAATTAATTCTTATTTAGATTAATTCCAAATATAATTTTTGGGAATAATAAATTCTTTAGCATAATTGTAACTAATTGCTAATCAGCCATTTAATCTTTAGTATTTTAGCGACAGTTGCCAAATTGCCGGTTTTAAATTTAAAATTTTATTTTTTTCGGTATAACTTTGCCAAAAAAATTAAAATGATGCAATCAACCTCTCCGCCGACAACAACCAAAGTGGGCTTAAAATATGGCTTATACACTGGATTGGCTTCTATTTTGTACTTGGCACTGACTTATACGCTGAGACTCGAGAACGACTCTTTGGTCAGTATTTTGGGTACTGTCATCGCAGTAGTAGGCGTGGTTTATGGAATCCGCGAGTATAAAAAACTCAATGAAGATTATATCAGCACCGGACAGGGCTTTGGCTTAGGAATGGTGGTATCGGCTATTTCGGGGGTTTTGAGTGCAATTTTTTATTTGTTATACCTCAAATTTATCAATATTGCTCTCGCCAATGAGATGCGTCAGCAAATCTTGAATCTGTACGAAAAGCAAAAAATGAGGGAACAAGATATGGAAATCATTGAAAAAATGCTCAAGTACTTGCCCGAGTTCTTCTTTGCCGGTTCTATTTTGGGGTCTTTGATTTTTGGCTTGTTGGTATCTTTGGTGGTGGCTTCTATTATGGCTAAACCGCGTCCGCCCTTTGAATAGTCCTATGGTAACGCTTAGTTTTTAAATTATTTATACGTACTTGATAATCAAATAATTACAAGTTATCACATCAATAAATATCCAAATCAACAATTCAATCACTATCATCATTATCATTTATAAAAGATGCCTTTCAAGAAGGTTAGGGAGAGATTTCCATTGAGTAATATAGATATATCAGTTATTGTACCTTTGAAAGATGAAGCCGAATCTTTGCCGGAGCTTTGTGCTTGGATTGAGCGAGTAATGCAAACTCATCAATTTAGCTATGAGGTTATTTTGATAGATGATGGCAGCGAAGACGGTTCTTGGGATTTTATCAAACAAATTTCGGCACAAAAGCCTGATTTTAAAGGCATTAGCCTCAATCGCAATTATGGCAAATCGGCGGCTTTGAACACCGGTTTTCAGGCAGCCCAAGGCAAAGTGGTGATTACGATGGATGCCGACTTGCAAGACAGCCCCGACGAAATTCCCGAACTTTATCAGATGATCAGCCAGCAAAAATATGATTTGGTGTCGGGTTGGAAAAAAGAACGCCGAGATTCATTTATCAAAAACGAAACTTCTAAATTTTATAATGCCGTAACTCGCTGGTTTTCCGGCATCAAACTCCACGATTTCAATTGCGGACTCAAAGCCTACAATCGGCGGGTAATCAAAAACATAGAAGTATATGGCGAAATGCACCGCTATATTCCGGTCATTGCCAAATGGGCAGGCTACAAAAAAATCGGCGAAAAAGTAGTCAAACACCAAGCCCGCAAGTACGGCAAAACCAAATTTGGTTTGGAAAGATTTATTTATGGTTTTTTGGATTTATTGACTATTTCGTTTGTATCCAAATTTCGCAAACGCCCAATGCACTTTTTTGGGGTTTGGGGTACATTTTCGTTTTTATTGGGTTTCTTTTTTACCTTGTATTTGGCGTATGACAAATATATGAATGTGTTTTATCGCCACATTCAAGGGCGCGAAATCGTAGATCAACCTTTATTTTATTTGGCTTTGGTGGCTATTTTGGCGGGGATTCAGTTGTTTTTAGCCGGTTTTATCGGCGAAATGATTACCACCAATTCGCACAAAACTAACGACTATGTGATTGCCGAACAAATCAATATAAAATCCGATAAAGATTAGCGAGGTAATGAATAAGGAATAACGGAGAATGAATAATTGTTCAAGCCCTTGAAAATCCACCAGAGGCGAGACAGGCCTATAGGAATTAGGAATTTCATAACAAATTGATTTTCAATAACTTATATTTTAAAAATATTACTTTAACGTGAATATTTTGAAATATATTAAAAAAGTACAAAAAATTAAAGTTTTAAAAAATAACCCAAAATCTCCCCAAGCCGTCATCCTGCGTGGAACT
>JALONJ010000005.1 GCA_025455045.1 Microscillaceae bacterium
AATTTAATTATTGAGCATTATCAATTACTACACCAATTAAAAATAATGATAGTTAAGTGGTTGATTATCAGCACTTTAAAATTCTGTAGGGAGATTAGCCTCTCCGAAGGAGAGGATGACAGGTAGTAAATTTGAAATGCACCTGGGTCGTCGGGGTCAAAAAACGCTGATTCCTTAATTTTAACGTGAATATTTTGAAGTGTATTGAAAAAATACAAAAAATTAAAGTTTTAAAAAAACAATCCACCCCCCCCAAGCCGTCATCCTGCGTAGAACTTTGTTAAACTGTTACATCTTCAGCAATTTCCACTTTGGCACATATAACTCATTGATCATCAAATAGTTAAAAATGTGGGTGAACGATTATTTTATAACTGCCTGATTATCAAGGCTTTATAATTTAATAAAAGTTTTATAACTCATTGATAATCAGGTACTTATCCATAGTGGGAATTGCTGTTACCTCTTAGAGTTTTTCTGCAATTAATTGAAAATCAATGCCTTGTAAATCTCCCCTCTTTCGGATGGGGCTATGGCGAGGCTAAAAAAAGTCTGCAAAGTTCCACGCAAGATGACGTAGTTGTGTTATTTTTATTGGTTCAATTTTCAATTAACTAATTGATTATCAGTATTTTACATATTTTTAAAAAAAATATATTAAATATTTATTGTATTAAAATAATACAATTTCATTTTAAGCATAATTTATAATTTACCGAAAAAAATGTCTTTTTTAAATTATAATTATTTGATTATCAATTAGTTATAAAAATATTCACGTTAGATTAATGCTCTTTGGCTTTTAATTAAGGCTATTTTCGGGCATTTCTTGACACCAACAACTCGTAGTACAAGGGGTTATTGTTCTCATTGTGTGGACTTGGTATAGAAGATGTTTTTTGAATTTAGTTTGCGATTTATTTCAATAATCTGTTCTGTAAACAATTGATTTTCAATTATTTACAGATTCTTGCTTTTAGGTAAAAACCTCGATTTTTGGTGGCTAAACTCAATAACGGAGAATATTTTAACCTCTATCGCTTCGCTGCAAAAATTTCAAATCGGCTAGGTCTTTTTTAATTATTTTGATTAATAAGAAGCTAAAGAATGTTAAAAAAACAAACCCACTAATTAAAACGTATAAATAAAACCCTTTTGAAAGATTTTCTTGAAAAATAGGTAGCATTGAAATAAAGCCAATAATATACAAACTATAAATAAGAGGGGTAAAAAAGAAGTGAATTGCTTTTCTTAGTTTGTAGTAGGCTATTAATTGATTGGAATAGTTTTTAAAATCCGAAGTAAAATTTATTTGTTTAAATTTTAAGATACTCACAATCTCCAAAGTACATCTTACTATGATAACTATTATCATTATTGTTAAACCGCTTACTTTATTGCTAATTTCATTCCTATAAACACTACTATAAAAGTATAGCAAAACAAAAATAAGGCTCATTAATATTCCAATTGTCCAATAATGCTTCATTTTTTGCGCTCTAATTTTTTGCAAAGATTTTGCTACAAAAACATCGCTAGTTATTTTTGGCTCAATAATAGGCTGTTGACTCCAAGTATTTTTTATTTCATCAAAATTTTCCATTCTGTACACAATTTGTTAATTTGGCTTTTATTCTATGAATTTTTACTCTCAAATTATCCTCTGTAATTCCAATGATAGCTGCAATGTCTTGATAAGATAAATTTTCGAGTACCATCATAATAATTAGTTTATTACTAGGTTCTAATTGGCTAATACAATTGTACATTTTTTTTAGTTTATCTTCTATCTCATTTGCATCGCTTTCTGACAAAACATCAGGCAATTCATTTAAGCGAAGTTCTTTTTTATTTGTCTCTTTCCGCAAGTACATCAAACAAGTGTTGGAGGCGATTCGGTAAATCCAAGTACCCATACTAGACTCATCACGAAACGTTGCTAAATTTTCCCAGACTTTCATAAATACTTCTTGCGTAGCATCATTAGCAATTTCAATATCGCCATTAAAATACCCTTTACATAAACGATATACCTTATTGTAATACAATTGATATATGTTATTAAAATTTTCTACTTCCATCTAGTTTTCCAAAATTTTAAACAACTGCTCCATAAACCATTGAGGTTGGTCATACATTACAAAGTGAGCCGATTTTTCGGCATACAAGATATTTACCACAGGCAAATTCTTGTATTGCTCTTTGTATGTTTTCGTAACCATTTCTAAGCTAGGGCTTGTTGCAGCTAAAATGGTTACGTTCTTTTTTATTTTAGCAATATCTTGCCTTAGATCTACGTTCAGCATATCAATATAGCCATATACATAAGTTTTTCTGTCCGATTCATTGATCATATCGGCTATGAATTTTTGCTTTTCTTTGTTATTGCACATAAACTGTACATATTGGTCATTCATTTTTTGAAACTCCACCGCCGTCATTTTTAGCATAGCATTACTTTGAGGGTTGTCATAAGGTAATTTTTCGCCATTGTAGTTTGGAATCATTAGTGCTGCTGAGGCAGGTAAAGCATCCACTAAAATAATTTTATTAAACCATTTGGGTTCATCAGCAGCCAACCATAAACTTAGCGTACCTCCTAGGCTATGCCCCAATAACGATGCTTTTTTGAGCCTATGTTTTTTAATGTATTTTTCAATATCATTTTTGATGGTTTTGAACCAAAGAGTATCTATGGGTTTAACATTACCGAAACCGGCAAAAGTATATATATAGCATTTGTACTTGGTAGCTAATTGCGCTACTGTTTCGTCCCACATTTTACCTGAACAACCAAAGCCGGGAAAAAGTAAAATAGGTTTTCCTTTACCTTTTATTTCAACGGTAAAAGATTGTTGTGCATACAAATTTGTACCTGCTAGTGCTATACTGATTCCGATTAAAAGAAGAAATGCAAATTTTTTCATTGTTGAATTATTTTAATTTTCCTTTTGATGTATTTCTTTCTTATTTGTTACATATTTCATTAATAATTTTCTTGAATGCAGTAAAAAAGTATCAGCTAATCCACTGCATTTTCAAACACATCTAACGCGAGTATAAGTCAGCTCAGAATACAGTTAAATAATTGATAATCAATTATTTATATTTCATTCGGTAATATTTCTCGAGATACCAACAACGATGAAATAGAAATATGCACCATTCATTATTAGCTAAATTGTCAAACCTCGCTCGAAATTTGTATCTAATTGATAATCAATAATTTAGCTATACCAAAATGTAAGCAATCAAGTTCTGCGAAGCCGCTGATTGGGCTTTTGTAACTTAAATTGCACTTTTTGGACAAATAAAACTGTTACTTTGAGTATCTTTTGATATTGATATAATCAAAGTATTGATTATCAAGTATTTATACATTTTATTGTTCATTTCAAATATGAATCTAAAAAGATACTTCCCAATTGTAGCTTGGTTACCAAATTATCCCAAAACCCACTTGCGAGGTGATATTTCTGCCGGAATCACGGTGGGCATTATGCTCATTCCGCAAGGAATGGCGTATGCCGGTATTGCCGGTTTGCCGCCGGTTTATGGTTTGTATGCGGCTTTGTTGCCCCAATTGATTTATGCCCTATTAGGCACTTCTCGCCAGTTGGCAGTAGGACCGGTCGCTATGGACTCTTTGCTGGTGGCGGCGGGAGTGTCGGCTTTGGCCACCATAGGAACAGCAAAATATTTGGAATTGGCTTTCTTATTGGCTTTTTTGATGGGTTTTATCCAGTTCTTGTTTGGAATTATGGGCTTTGGTTTTTTGGTCAATTTTCTTTCCCGACCGGTTATCAATGGTTTTACTTCGGGGGCGGCAATCATCATTGCTTTTAGCCAGCTCAAGCACTTGTTGGGCATTGATTTGACGGGCGGCAACCAAATCCAATATTTGATTTATGAGGTTTGGCTCAAAATTCAAGGCGTTCATTGGCTTACTTTGGGTTTGGGAATAGGCAGTATTTTGATTTTAAAAAATATCAAAAAAATTCAAAAAGACCTACCCGGAGCTTTGGTGGTGGTTGTTTTGGGTATTTTGGTGGTTTTTGTTTTTCAATTGGACAAGCTTGGAGTCAAAATTGTCAAAAATGTTCCCCAAGGATTGCCCAATTTTCAAATTCCTGCCTTTTATTGGTCAGATATCCAAGCTCTCCTCCCTACGGCTTTGGCTTTGGCATTGATAGCTTTTATGGAGGCTATTTCGGTTGCCAAAGCAATGCAAACTGCCCACCGCGATTATGAAATCAATGCCAACCAAGAACTAATAGCTTTGGGAAGTGCCAATATATTGAGTTCGTTTTTTCAATGTTATCCCACAACGGGTGGGTTTTCACGCACCGCAGTCAATCAGCAAGCCGGAGCCAAAACCAACTTGGCGGCAATCATCAGTGCTTCCATAGTAGCCCTGACATTGTTGTTTCTTACGCCTTGGTTTTATTATTTACCGCATACCGTATTGGCGGCAATCATTTGGGTAGCGGTTGGGAGTTTGATTGACAGCAAATTTCCGCAATTTTTGTGGAAAAATCGGCGCGAAGAGTTTTGGCTTTGGCTACTTACCTTGAGCATTACCCTCACCATTGGTATTCAAGAAGGCATTTTGAGTGGGGTATTTTTTTCTTTGGCAATTATGATTTACAAAACAATGCGCCCACACGTGGCTATTTTGGGCAAACTCCCCGATACGGACACCTATCGCAATATAGCTCGCTTTGCCCAAGCCCAAACCCGCCCCGATGTATTGATTGTTCGCTATGATGCTGATTTGTACTTTGCGAATATCAATCACTTCCGCGAAATTTTTAAATCAATGATTGAAGACCAAGGCACTTCCATTAAGTTGTTGGTTATCAATGCCGAAAGCATCAATCAGATTGATTCAAGTGCCTTGTATATGTTAGATGAATTTTATCAAGATTTAAAAAATCGAAATATCAAATTGTACTTTAGCGGTATCAAAGGACCCTTGCGCGATATATTATATCAAGTTGGTTTTACCCAAAAAATTGGCGAAGAGTCATTTTTTACCGATGAGGCAAATGCTTTGGCACATTACGATAACTTGGACGATAGCCAAGCCCAAAGTTTTTTGCACACCGTAGCGTTACAAACCAATAAGCTAGGAAATCTTTTATAAATAACTGATTATCAGATATTTACAAAGTAAAGGTGAGTTCTCACAAATTTTGAGGAAATTTGCAGCTCCACAGAAGGTCTGAGTAGCAAACGCGCAGGCTTGACAAACGGCTTTATAATTTTCCTGAAAGTTAAAAAGATTCATTCTTTACTTATAAATAACTGATTATCAGTCATTTAATTTTAAAAAACCTCGATACAGCAAGCTATCTTGTTTTCAATTATTGTTTAGTAAGGGTTTGGATAACCGTATAAGTGATACCATCATCTTCCCCTTCTTCGGTAAAAGATAATTTCAAGGTAGTATTGTTTAGCTCAAGTACCTCATAAGTTTCATCTTCATAATTAAGGGTTTTAGAGTCGGAGTTGAGCGTATAGTTGCCCCTAAACCAAATTTGGTCGTCATCGGGATTGCATTTGGTAGCCCCTTCCGAAAACTCAAAAGTTCCGTTGGCTTTAAACTCATAAATATCGTCTTTTACACAATCTTCCAAAATGGCAAAGATATTTGTCACCCCTTCAAATGGCGGAGATACGGTCATAGCCGTTAATTTCCACTTGCCTACTATGGGCAAAGTTGGTTCGTTTTCATTTTTGTTTTTATCTCTATCACAAGCTGCGAGAAATCCAAGAATCACCAGCCAATTGATAAGATAAAAACATTTTTTACATTGCTTTTGGACTAAATACCTTATAGGTAGGTTTTTGAATATTTGTTGTGAAATCATTTGAAACATTATTCTAATAGATAAAATAGGTAATATGGTTATGTTTTATACTAAAATAACCCATTTAATCAAGATGAGTAATTTTAGAGAATAAAATTACAAGTCATTGATAATCAATGGATTATAAAATCGAGAAGAATCTTTACCACTTTTCAGGAAAACGAAAATCTTGTTTTTAAGCTATTTCGTTTTGTGTGCCACATAACGCGGTTTTCGTGCTTGTATTACTCCCCCGCCTTTATTTTTCCCCTTCGGAGGAAACACAAAAGGAGCTTAGGGGGCTGGCTGGCACACAAAACAATAATTCCTGAAAATTGGCGAAGATTCATTGAGAATAATTGCTACTTCCTAAAATATTGAATGAGTTTTAGTCATTATTGACGTTGATAAGTGTCCGTTGTAGTATAAGTAACTCCACTACTGGTAAAAGATGATGATATTCTAAGTGTGGAAGATGACAATTCCAAAACATTATAATTATCTCCATCCCAAGTAAGGGTCTTCCTATCGCTACTTAGGCTATAAGCCCCAGAATCCCAAAGATTAGGGTCATTGGGATCACATCTGGTTGCGCCTTCGGTTGATTCATAAGTATTATTGCTTTTAAACTCATAAATATCATCTTTATTGCAAGGTTCATTGTCCGAAAAATAATCAGTGATTCCACCTAATGCAGGCGATATTACTCCCGCCGTTTGTTTCCATTTGCCCACAATAGAAGCCGGTGGTTCTTCATTGTCTTTTTTACAAGCAAAAAGCAAGACCAGTAGTCCGCATAATAGTAAGTTAAGAATGTTTTTTTTCATTTGAATTAAAATTTAGTTGAATTAAAATGTATCGCAAAGTATTACATAAAATCTATATTATAAAACAAAACCAAAAATTAATTTGGTTTTTAAAAAAAAGCTAACTGTTTTACCGGCAATTCGTTGAATAGAGTGAAATCTTTACCAAAAGAATAAGAAATAAATTTTTCTTTATTTTTTGGAAATATTTTTGTACCTTACCAAACCATTGCATTTTTCCTAGCTAAAACATTAAAATTATGTTACAAGATGTAACTTCTATTACGATTAATAACCCTTTTCCGGGTTTGCGCCCATTTAGAGAGACTGAGAGCTTTTTATATTTTGGGAGAGACAAACATATCCAAACCACCCTTCATAAATTAATCGAGAATCGGTTTGTCAGTATTATTGGGGCTTCGGGGGTAGGCAAGTCATCTTTTGTATTTTGTGGGTTGGTGTATAGTTTGATTGAAAAGAAACTCGATTTACCAGTACAAGGCAATTGGAAAGTTGTCAATACCCATCCCGGCGATAACCCAATTGGTAACTTGGCTCGTAATTTAGCTCGAGTAACTCGCCAAGATTCCGATACGATTGATAATTTGCTCAAAAATAACCCAAATGGCATAGTTGAGGCTTTGAGGACTGATGCTTTATATACCAATGCCAACTATTTGATTTTTTTGGATCAATTAGAAGAAATCTTCCGCTACAAAGAACAAGGCGAAGAATATCCCCAAGAAGTCGAGAAATATATTAGGCTCATAATCAACGCTTTTACCCAGCAAGAAGTCCCCATCTATGTGATTATGACGATGCGTTCCGAGTTTTTGGATAATTGCTCGCAATATCCTCAACTGACTGAGTATCTGAATCTTAGCCAATTTTTGATTCCGCGAATGACCCGCGAAGAAATCAAAGAAACCATCATTGAGCCGATAAAATATATGGGTGCGCAAATTAATGAGGGATTGGTTGAAAGGATTTTGCACGAAATTAGCGACAATGCCGACCAACTTCCGCTGATGCAACACGCAATGATGCGAACCTGGGATCATTGGCAAAAAAGGCGTGTGAGCGAAGACCAGCCCATCAGCAATGCCGATTATGAGGCGGTAGGGGGTATTCACAACGCTCTCTCGGTGCAAGCCAATGAGATATTTAGTCGATTGAATGAACAAGAGAAAAAGATTTGCGAGAAACTCTTTAAATCCATTACCGAAAAAACCACCGAAGGGCGTGGAATTCGCCGCCCCGCCAAATTGGGTATTTTAGCCGACATTATCAGCGTAAGTCCTGCCGAAGTTATCAAAGTAGTAGAGCCATTTCGCAAACAAGAAGCCGGATTATTGATGCCCAGCGAACCTGTAGAGCTTGAACCCGAAACCGTGATTGATATTTCGCACGAAAGTTTGATGCGAATTTGGGAAACCCTCAATATTTGGGCTAACGATGAAGCCAACTCGGTCAAATTATACTTGCGACTCGCTGAAGCCGCGGAGAGATTTCAAAAAGGTAGTACCAAAGAATGGGAAACACCAGACTTAGATTTAGCCATCAGTTGGCGAGAAGAACATAATCCTTCTCGAGCTTGGGCTATTCGCCACGAACCTACTTTTGACCGAGCGATGGATTTTCTGAAGCATTGTGAAGATGTGGCGGAAAAAAAGCGAAATAATGACATAAAGCTACAAAAAAGGAAAATCCAGTTAGCTCGCCGAATTTCTATTGCCTCGATATTTGCCGTGATTATTTGTTTGTTGTTTCTGCTCTGGGCTATCCAAAAAGGTGAAGAAGCCGCCGAAAACTTAGTAGTGGCAAAAAAGAATGAAGAAAGGGCTAAAACCGAAGCCGAAAATGCTGAAAAAGAACGAAAGAGGGCGGAGGAAAGTGCAATTGCCGCCAAAAAGAGTGCGGAAGTTGCCCAAAAAGAACGCGCCGCTGCTGATGTAGCCAGAGACCTTGCCAAAGAAAAAGAAAAACTTGCCAATCTTGAGAAGGCACGTGCCGAAATCAATTTACAAAAAGCAGTTACCGAAGAAGCTAAAGCGAAAAAAAATCTTGAAATGGCAAAAATCAATGAAGAAATCGCCTTGATTAATAATAAAATTGCCAAGCTCGAGAAAGAAAAAGCTGAATTGGCGCGCCAAGAAGCCGAAAATTTGCGAATGGTCTCTATCGCCAAAGCAATGGCATTGAAGTCCAAAAATATTGTCAATGATACTTTGCAATCCTTAGTCGCTCAACAAGCTTTGTTATTGAACAATAAATTCAAAGGCAAAGCCAATGACCCTGATGTTTATTATGGGGTGTATTATGCCATTAAAACCCTTAAAAATAAGCAAACTCCTAATTTTAATCAATTAAACGGACATACTGCCAATGTACGTAGCCTGCTTTCCAATAACAAACAATTGTTTTCTACCGGCAGTGATGGCAAAATTTTGGCTTGGGATTTAAGCCCCGATTATACCAAATCATCTACCATCAAACCAACCGAAGTGCCATCGCAAAAGGCTAGTGCGCTCAATCGCACTTTGGCACTTAGCAAAGACAAACGCTGGCTGGCTTGTGCGGGCGAATATCCTTATGTACAATTATTTGATGAACAAAAATTAAAAGCCCAATTACCTATCAATTCCAAAGAAGTATGGTATTTGGCTTTCGACCCCCAAGGCGATAAATTGATAGCCATTGACAATGCCAAACAAGTTTTGCTTTGGAATGTTCACGAGAGCAATCCCAAATCTACTACCATTGTCCCTAGTGGCGACACTAAAATCAATACCATTGCTGCCAGCCCTACCCAAAATTATTTTGCTTTGGGTAAAGATAATGGAATAATAGAACTAATTGATTATCAAGGAGTTAAGGTAAAATCTATCAATACCGGCAAATCTTCCATTATTTCAATGGCATTTAGCCCCGATGGAACGGCATTGGCTATCGGTAGCGAAGATGGGATGTTGAGCCTCTGGAATCCACAAACCGGGGCTTTGATTAATGCCCAAAAGGAGCATCGCGCCCGCATCAATTGTATTGCCTTTAATCAAACCGGAACGCAATTGGCAACTGCCAGTTTTGACCGTACCGTAAGGATTTGGAATGCCGCCAATGTCAATGAATCCCCTATTATTTTAGATGACCACAATGATTGGGTTTGGTCGATTGCCTTTAGCCCCGATGGACAGGAGTTGTTGGCAGGTTGCAAAGACAATATGATTAGAGTATGGCCTACTCAGTTGAAAGATATGGAAGGTTTTATATGTCAAGAAATCAAATCCCAATCTAGGCGAAAATATTTAACTCAAGAAGAATGGCAACGTTTTATTGGCAAGGTGGAAGACAACAAAAATCAAGATCTATCTTGCTGTCAATAATTATTATTTTTGTTTTTACAAGTGGGCAATTTGTCCCTCCTCAAGAAGAATGGATTGAAATTGAATTGTATAATGTAGATAAAGAACAATACTGGTCAGCCCCTTTGCAAAATACTACTTTGCAAACTTCACCCTACGGAATGCGAAACGGGCGAATGCACGCTGGCATCGATTTAGGACTTAGACAGGGTGAATCGGTTTTTGCCGTATTTGATGGCTTGGTCAAAGTTTCGGCATTTGATTATGGCTACGGAAATTATATCTTGATTGAACACGATAATGGACTCGAAACTTTATATGCGCACTTAGAAGCCCGAGTCAAAGCCGGAGCTAAGGTCAAAGCCGGGCAAATGATAGCCCGTGGGGGCAATACCGGCTGGAGTACCGGCTCGCATTTGCATTTTGAGATTCGTTATAAAGGGCGCAGATTTAACCCCAATTATGTATTTGATTTTTATAATAATACGCAACAAATCAAAGTCGAAAAACTCTTTTTGAGTACCAAAGCCTTTGCCAAAGCTAAAGATACTGACAAATGGTAATGGTAAGATTGATAAGTTTATGGATCATTGAAAAAATTTGTATAGGGTTATAAAATTGCTAAACAAAATATAAGTGTCTGATAATCAAGTATTTATATTATTTTGAATTAGATAGTAACACTACTATACAGAAAAATCTTGAGCCTACGAACCTTTCCGAAGGAGGGGAGCAATACAGGAAAAAAATTGTTAAATAGTTGATTTTCAGGCTTTTATAATCGCTAATGTTTTAATGAAGAAGACATTAGTATTTCCCCCTCCTTCGGAGGGGGTAGGGGGAGGCTCTCAGAGGCAAGGGCTTTTTGCGTAGTATTGATAAATGGAAAATTATAATTAAATACTTGATAATCAAGTAGTTAAAATCTAATCTCACTTTTGAAACTTATTTATGAAATCACATCTTCTTCAATGGATATTTAAGGGAGTTATCATCATAAGTTCTATCAACTTTGTTTATGGACAAGGCGATAATTGCCTCACGCGCGCCCAACAAGCCTACTCTGATGGGCATTTATTGGAGGTAAAAGACATTTTAAACACCTGTCTTGGAGACTTGAGTCGCAAAGAGGAAAAATTGCAGGCTTTGTATTATATCACTTTGGCAAATTTGTATTTGAATGAAAAAGAATCCGCCAAAGAATCGCTCATTCAATTGCTTAGAATTGACCCTGAATATACATTTGCTTCTGCCCCAATCGAGTTCAAAAATTTTCACGATGAATTCAGAGTAAAGCCTTATCTCATTCTAGGGCTAAAAGCCGGAGGCAATTATTCGCAAATTCGCGCGCTCAAAACTTTTTCGGTGGACAATGCTTCTGCCAACAATGGAACTTACAAAATGCTTCTGGGCTTTCAAGCCGGTGCCAATCTCAATGTATATTTGAGTCGAAGATTGGAGCTTGGTTTAGAGGTTTTGTATCGCAACCTCAATTTTCAGTTTAACAACGACAATTTATTGGGCTTTGTCAATTTGACCTATACCGAAAACCAGACCCTTTTAGAAGTTCCACTATTTTTAAAATTCAATTTTGGCGATAATTATAACTTTGGCAAAGACCGCCGATTTTTTAAAAATCGTCTCAATCCTTATATCTTTTTGGGAGGAAGTCTTACAAATTTATTAAATGTCGAGAGTACCGCCAACCGCCGCGACCAAACCGGCGGCGAAAGCACCCCTCTAAGTATTGAAGCCACCAATTTGGATATGTCAGACCTGCGCCGAAGACTAAACTACAATGCTGTAGGCGGTTTGGGTATTGAATACAAGCGCGGGCGAAATATTTTGGCTTTTGAAGTGCGCTATAATTATAATTTGCAAAATATTGTCAAAACTGAAAACCGCTACAACAACAACGAACTGATTTTCAAATACGGGTACGTGGACAATGATATGCTTTTAAATAATTTGAGTTTCAACATTGCCTACCTACACCCACTTTATAAAATAAGAGAAAAGAAAAACACCAAACAACCCAAAATCACCGGATTAGAATGAGTAAAAAATACTTAATTTGCATTTTGCTGGGCATTTTGACTGCTTGCGAAATCAAAAACAAAGCCGAGCCTGATGATTCGGGTTTGTTTATCAAATTATTGGGCGGGGCAGGTGATGAAATCGCCTCCGAGGCTGTAGAATTGCCTGATAATGAAGGCTTTGCAGGAGTAGGAGCTACCGAATCAGCTAACACTGGGGCTACTTCCGAAATTTTTTTGTTTAAAATGAATCAAAAAGGTGATGTCGTTTTAAATAAAAAACTAGGTGGCATCAAAGGCACATCTATCAAAGTTACTGAGGACAAAGGATTTATCGTTTTGGGCAATAAACGCGCTAATGATTTAGATTATCTTTATTTGGTCAAAACTGATAGCAAGGGTGATACGCTTTGGACTAAATCCATTCGCCCTACCTTGCCCGCCTCGAGTACGCTGGAAGCCCGCCACTTGCAAGTAGCCAATGATGGAGGTTTTTTGCTATTGGGCAATATCATTGATGAAGAAAATACTTCGGCAATTTATTTGGTAAAGACTGATAATCAGGGACTTATCACTCGGCAAAAGATATACGGTTATAGCGGAACAGCCAATGATATTAGCAGCCTCAAAACCCTCAGCAATGAAGATATTGTCATTTGTGGTACATTGAGACCCAATAACTTGCCAAGCAATATTTCTGATATTCGAGTTACGCTCGCCAATTCTTTGGGCAATTTGAAATGGGATTATGCCTTTGGACAAGGTAAAAATGATGTTGGTGCCGATATTCAATTGGCTTCGGGTGGTTACATTATAGTTGGTACTACCTTTGAAGACCAAGCCGCGCAATCCAATATTTTGATAGTCAAAATCAATTCCTTTGGGGTAGAAGAATGGAAAAAAACTTTTGGCGGAGAAAATGCTCAAGTTGGCAAATCTATTTATGCTACTTCTGACGGTGGTTATATTGCTCTAGGTACAACAGTCAATGTACGAGAAGGTGCAGACCAGACTGACTTATTGGTGATTAAAATTGATGCTCAAGGCAATCAAGAATGGACAAAATCCTTTGGGAGCAATGAAAATGATACCGCCGGATTTATTATGCAAAACTCGGACGGCAATTACTTGATTTTTGCTACCACCGGCTTTGTTACCAGCACCAAAAGTGCAATTATTCGTATGGATAAAAATGGAAATTTTATAAAATAAATCAGTATGTAAGATGAAAAAAGTATATAAAATATTTATTAGTAGCTTACTATTAGGCATAAGTTTTGGCTTTATCTTCAAAGAAAAATCATTTGTTAATTCTTTTTACACAAAGGAAAAAAGTCAACCAACATCTAAACCCAGCAAAATTGCGGCTGTAAACATTACTGCCCCTACTTTAAATAATGTTTGTATAAATGCTGGTTATAGAACCTTATCAAATATTGTCATTACTGAAAATGCGGTTGGAGATTTTCCGAATGGAACCAACAACACTTTGGTTTTGAAAATGCCTAGTGATTTTGAACTAGAAGCTAATCAAGGCAATATTGCATACCAAAATGGCAGAGATATTACTGCCGCCAATATTCTATCAGTCAGTGTTGACAAAGTAGTTATTATCTACACAGTAGGCGGAACTACTCAATCTGATGTACTAACTATCAGTGGCTTAAAGGTAAGAGCCAAAGTAAACCCAGCACCCAATAACCAAATGATAGTAGAAACTGCCGCCCCGGCTATTGCTGGTATAACTACCGGAACAACTACCGTAGCAACTTTTACGATAAGCAATCTGGGAAAACCCGCTCAAATAGGTTCAACTTTATCATTTTGTGCCAATAATTTGGCGAGCGCACAAATTAGATTTAACTCAGCCAATGCGGATAAACTAAAGTGGTACAGAGCCCCTGGGCTTAAACAGTCTATCATTGCAGCAACACAAAACAATAATACCCCTATTAATATCACTACCCTATTAGGAAATAATCCGGCAGTTGGTACTCACACGGTATATGTAACCGGCAAAAAAGATGGAGGTGGAGAGGTCTGTGAAAGTGAAGAAACAGCCGTAGCTATTGAGATAACACCTAACCCAGTTATAGCATTGGCTAAGAATGTAAGCGATGTAACTTGTGTAGGAAAGTCTGTTACTTTTACTGCAGTCGGTCCCGATGGAAACTATAAGTTTGAAATTACTGGTGGTACTTCAAACCCAAGTTTACAAGATAGTAATAGTAAGACTTACACCCGAACATTTGGCCAAGCGGGTAATTATACGATTACAGTAACATACACTAGCAGTGGATGCAGCTCGATTTCTGCCGCTGTTGGTTTAAATGTTTTACCTGAACCGGATGTAAAATTCATAGACCCTGAAACTGGAAATGTAAGAACCTCTATAGTTCTAAACCGAAATGTACCCAGTTATAGATTAAGGATTTTTGTAGATAAACCCGGGGGAACTTTCTTTATTCCAGATATTACCATTACAGATGGCGATAAAGTTGAAACCAAAGATTTTACAGAAAATGACCCCTATTCATTAACATATACATATACAGATCCTATTACTGGATGTTCGAAATCTTTTAACACACAAATATCCATTAATGATGTTCCTATTTTTTTATTTAAAGTTCCTGTGATTGACAATGATATCAATGCTTGTATTTATGATTCACCAAGAGGTCCGCTCTTAGTGCAGTTATCTCCATCATTAGGACAATCCATATTAGAACGATACCGAATAGGAACAATTAACTCCATAGAATCATCGGATTTAGCGAGTTTTGATGTAAATACCAAAACATTTTATCCAGATAGACTGATGATACCTGAGGGGCAAAGTTTTCTGGAAGTAAACTTTCAATTTAGATTTCAGGTGGATGAAAATTTAAATTTTGGTACAAGCAATCCCCCAAATTATCAACCTATTAGTGGCGGGTTTCAATTTTTCTATTCAACAAAAATTAGAGTATATAAACGCCCTACTGGAACCATTCAAGTTATATCAGGACTCTGTAGTGGTAGCGGAAACCCAAAATTTAAGGCGATTACAGATTATCCAACTCCTTCATTTACATGGGATTTTGGGGATGGTAGTACTCAAACTACCAATACTCCTGTTGTAACTAAGTCAGCACCGTATTCAGAAGCAAAAGAATATGTTGTTACTCTAACTATTTCGTCTAGCGGGTGTGAGTCAGAACCAATAGTACAAAATATTCGCATATTTCCTTATTATCAGAATATTACTGCAACCGATCCGCTGTACATCAAAAACGAAGAATGTCAAGAACAAGGATTACGAAACACGTGGGCACTAGGGATACCGGATCCAAATAGAAATATTAAAGCCAACAAATCCATATGGTCAACAATGATATATGCCACTCAAAATCAGGATGCTATTCCAAGTACAAGTTACTCTAATTCCCAAAAATCTTATGTTGAGTGCCCATGTATCAATCTAAATCAATTAAATCGTCCAGTTCTATCAATGTCTATCTGGAGTGATAGCGACATAGGTTCTGATGGAGCAGTTCTCCAAGTTACTTATAATGATGGTGAGAGTTGGAGTACCGTAGGAAACATTGATGAAGGTATTAATTGGTATAATCGGAAAGATATTTTGGGATTACCAGTTGAAGGTAATACAGGACCTCGGGGAACTCGGCAAGGCTGGAGTGGCAGAGATCAAGGCTGGCGCATCGCCAGATTCCCGCTTGATGAAATAAAAAGTACCGCAAGCAATAAACCTATTCGTTTCCGAGTGTTTTTCGGTAGCAATGCGGACAATCCTCCTGATAAATATGATGGCTTTGCTTTTGATAGTGTGAGAATTGAAAGCCGCAATCGCCAATCTATTGTAGAATATTTTACCAATACAATTAGTGTTGATAGTTTGAATAATGAAAATTATTTTATTAAAACATTTCCTGACCCTCAAGATGAATTGACCAATATTCAATATCATACCAACTTTGTTGATGGGGTAGAAAATATTTTATATAAAGATAATCCCGCCGACCCTAGTGCGCGAGCTTTATTTTATGGCATTTCTAAAGCCCCACGAGCTGCGATTGATGGTAGTACAAAACCTGAAAGTAGATTTTCGCTTTGGGGTCCTGCCGAATTTCGAAAAAAAACTCTCATCCCCTCACCTTTTAAAATAGATATCAATTTTATCAATAATCCAAGCGACAAACTTAATATTCAAACTACCGTAACAGCTATACAAGCATTAAGTCGTCCTATTATTATTCATACGGTAGTAATTGAAAAAAATATTGCCAAAGACAAAATCGATACCGATTCAGCGTTTATTAATGTCGTAAAAAAAATGCTTCCTGATGCGGCTGGTACCTTTTATAATCAGCCTTGGACGGCCGGAAGTAGCCAAATTTTTAATCAATCACTCACATTGTATGACCTTACCCAATCCAATGTCTTAAATCCTGTAATTTATGACCCCAATCAATTGGCGGTGGTGGTATTTATTCAAGATGATGAAACTAAAGAAATTTATCAATCATCGGTGATTACTACGCCCAGTGTTGCCCCACCTTTGGTGTCCGGCATTGAAGACCCTATTTTGAAAAGACTCAAAATGTTTCCCAACCCTACTCAACGAGAATTAAATTTTGATTTTGGGCAAATAATGGGTGAAGAATACCAATGGGAGATTTATAATCATTGGGGAGTAAAATTAATAGCTGGCAAATTTGCCGAAAATAACAAACTAACTACTTGCAAAGTTGATGATTTGGCAAAAGGAATGTATGTAGTCAAAATTGTCAATCGAAAAAATAAAGCTAATGTAGTGAAAAAATTAATTATCAATTAGACCTACCTGTCTTTGGTAAATAGTCAAAATTCGTTTTTTTAAATATAAACGCATAACTCATTGATAATCAATTATTTATAAAAAAACCTTCCTTTCTCACCCTGTAGAATGGAAGGTTTTTTTTAGAATTTTTTTATAAAAACATCCCGCCCGAGGCTTCAATGCGTTGGGCATTAATCCAGCGAGCTTCGGGGCTACACAAGAAAGCTACCACCCCGCCAATATCATCGGGCAAGCCTACCCTGCCCAAAGCCGTTTGCGAAGCAATAAAATCTTTGATAGCCGGATTGTATTCAAATGCCGGTTTGGTAAAATCGGTTTCAATAGCTCCCGGAGCTACCAAATTGGCAGTAATGCCCCGCCCGCCCAGCTCTTTTGCCAAATATTTGGTAAAGGTTTCAATCGCCCCCTTCATCGCCGCATAGGCACTATAGCCCGGAATGGCAAAGCGCGTAAGCCCGGTAGAGAGATTGATAATGCGCCCGCCATCGGCTACGATAGGCAACAAGGTCTGAGTCAAAAAATAAACTCCTTTGAAGTGAACATTGAAAAGGGCATCAAAATTGGCTTCGGTCGTTTGTGAAACCAAGGCGTGCGAATCAATACCGGCATTGTTAATCAAAAAATCAAAATTAGACCGTTGCCATTTGACCGGCAAAATTGTTTGCAATTGCTGGGCAAAATCGGCAAAAGTATCAATTTGTGCCGTGTCGAGGCGGAGGGCTACAGCTTTTTGTCCCATTTGTTCAATTTGTGCCACGACTGCTTCCGCTTCGGCTTGCTGACTACGATAGGTGATGATGACATCAATGCCTTTTTGGGCTAAATGCAAGGCTGAGTTTTTGCCCAAGCCCCGACTTCCGCCGGTGATGAGCGCGATTTTTGAATGATTCATTGTATTGTTTAGTTTTAATTTTCAATTCTAATTACAATACAAAGTTAGGGACATCAATGCCCTGATTGTCAGTACATTTCAAAGACTTTTGGGTATATTTCAAATGTTTTGATTTTTGTGATAGCTGGCGGGAGATTGTTGGGTATGTTTTTAAAAAATTTGGCGAAATGCGCAATATGATTAAGGAATGAGTTAATTATAAGATGTGCTGATGTAATACATTGATTATCAATTAATTCATAAATTCAATTGTTTACTTTATTTTATTCTTGTTCCTAAGGAATTGGAAACCACTAATTAGTTCTACTTTGGCACTTTAAATGATGAGTGGGACAATTTTAAACTATAGTTTAGGTATTTCTTCGAGTATTTGTCTTAAATTGTATTTTTCTATGTTTCCTATGTTTCTATGTGGTTCAAAAATTGAAAGTGCCAAAGTAGAATTAGGACTTGGATAAATACTTGATCATCATTGACTTTTGACAAATAAAAGTGTAACCCAGATTTTAGGCTGTGGGAGGCACAGCCTTTAATGTTACAATACTATGAATACTTGATAATCAAATACTTACGAAAAATTAGCTTATGCGCCACTTGTTTTCATAAAAACAGATAATTATCTGATTATCAAGCATTTAAAGTTTATCATCTCTCAACTCAAGCTCAAAATTCTGATTATTTCGTGAATCTGAATCAAATCATCGGCATCTAAACGATACCATTCTAGGTCGATTCGTTTATAATAAAAATGCGTGTGCAAAAAATTTTCAAGTGCCATTGCATAACGCGGGTCGGGGCAAGGAATATTCATTACAACCTGCAAATTGGGCAAAAAAGTCCGCCCCTTGGTAATTCTGGTATTTACATCTTTGCTATGCCCGATTTTATAACCCCCAGAGTCGGGATTGAGAATGATGTAAACAAATGCCTCCAGGTTTTCGGGAAGTATAGCCGTCCGTTTTTCAAGGCGATTAATTTGCCATTTGAGGTCTTCGAGTTCTTGCTCCATCTTTTGTTGAAAAGGCTTGAACCACTCGGGCATTACCTCGTTTTTCTCTAAGTAATTGATTATCAAGTCCTCTGCCCAGTCACGGAACAATTTGGCTTTTTTGGATTTGATAAAAAAGCCCAAGCGAATCACTCCACGCTTGGTCCAGAAAATCCGCTTAATTTGCAAATTGGTCGAGACCCACATTTTGTGGGTCTCGACCAATTCGCTGGAAATGGGGTTTTTATCATTTTCAACAATGAAGTGTTTTCCCTCAATAAATTCTTCAGAATTTCGGCTCTTGTGATTGTGTATAGCTTTTTCGCCTATTTCATACCCTTTGGCAACCAAAGCCGTTTCCATTAACCACTCGTGTTCGGGGCTTGCCCAAACTTCTAGGCTCAGTTCCTCGAACTTAACCAAGATTTTTTTGTAATTTTGCATCGAACAATTTGTTTAGCAAACCTCTTTAGCATTGTCGCCTTAGAATTGACTTGCTTTAGAGGTTTTGTTTTTAAAAATATTTCCAAACCTAGGTTTTTTTAGTTGAAAAATCCAATCTTTTTGAGCAATTTTTTAGCTCTTTTTGCATCGTTTGTGGAACAATTTGGCTTTTTTGGATTTGATAAAAAAGCCCAAGCGAATCACTCCACGCTTGGTCCAATATCTAATATTTCGAATTTGACCTGATTCTGCATTTTGCAGAATCAGGTAATGTTTGTTTTCTATCAATTCATCTTGATTACGCAAATTATGGGAGTAAATAGCCTTTTCACTCACTTCATACCCTTTGGCAACCAAAGCCGCTTCCATTAACCACTCGTGTTCGGGGCTTTCAGCAACATAGGCACTTCAAAAACTTTTGGGTATATTTTCAATACTTCAGACATTTTTTATAAGTACTTGACTATCAGTCAGTTATGATATTTCAAATATTTTTTATAACTAGCTGATAATCAAGTACTTAGCAAATAACTAGGAAAAGAACCCCCTCCGGGGGCAGGGGGCTTAGAAACTGTCCAAACTATTGATTTTAAATGTTTTGATTTTTGCGATAGTCGGAGGGAGATTGTTGGGTATGCTTTTTAAAAAATTTGGCGAAATGTGCCGTATCATTAAACCCCAACCCGAAAGCTATTTCCGAAATATTTTGACTGGTATTTTGCAATCTAGCTTGGGCTTCGGCAAGAATACGGGTTTGAATCCAATCCGATGCCGATTTGCCGGTTTCTTCTTTGATTACATTGCTCAGGTAGTTGGGGTGGACGTTCAAATCTTCGGCTAATTCTTTGATAGTCAATACTTTATTTATTTCACCAATGGCTAATTGCTGAAAATTTTTGTTCAAAAGATTTTTAAATTCTTGTACCAATTCTGTGGCGCGAGAAGCCGGTTTGAGGTGGGCGCGGTGGGTAATCAGCAACTCTTTGGTTTTGAACAATAAAATTGTCAATAAATTGGTCAAAATTGCCGATTTATAAGGCGAAGTTCCATTATACTCCTGCAACATTTGTTGAGCCAACGTAGCTAAATCATTGAAAATCAATTGATTGAGATACATTACCGGCGTGGTTTCATAAATCAAAAAAGGAAACAATTGATAAAAATCACCCGCAAAATACTGCTTGACAAATTTTTCGGAGAAAGTCACCATATATCCTTCCATCAAGTCTTCAATTTGAAATGATTTTAAATGCCCCGGATTGGTAAAATAAAAAGTATAAGGAATGATGTTAAAAGTCTGATTATCAATCGTGTAGCTACCTTTACCCTTTTCTATCAATAAAAAAGTGTAATAATTCGTGCGAAACAAAGGCGATTTCATAGGCTGGTCACCGTGCAAGCCTTGCATCGGATGGACAGTCATTTCTAAATTTTGACTGAGTGGCAGACCTATCGAAGAAAAAAACTCTTGCAAGGTTTGATAGATTTTTTCCATCGGGTTTTTAAGTTACGTTTTGAGCAAAAAAGTAAAACAGAGGGTTTAAACTTAATTATTCTTAACTATTTGATAATCAATTAGTTATGAAAATATGATTTTCAATCCCTACCTAGTACAACTTTTTGAATATCAAATATTTATAAAAAAAATTATAAAAATTCCGAAACTAATAAAGATTTTTTTATCTTTCGAAAAAATTATATTTGGTTGTCATTCTGCCAAAGCAAATATTCAGGATTGCCTCAATGAATGATTTATCATTTTAACTATTTGATTATAAACGAATTACAATTTTAGCTAAAAAATATTACATCATTTGCAACCTTTAGTTTGGTAAGTCGTTGATAATCAAGAAAAATATAGGCAAAATATTTGCTTTTATTTATATAAATTACATTCCAAGCCTAACTCATAAAATAATATTTTGTAAATGCCAGTATGCAAGAAATCGAAATTGAAATAAGTTATAATACCTTTCTAGGCGTTGAGCTATCTCACCAATATTTTGGTGAAGAAGCAACTGAAGTTTTTAAGTGGCTACCTACCTCCGAAACCGCCCAGCTCTGGCGCAAAATGGGCTTGTTATTTCGACTCGAGAAAGACGGCTGGGTGATTTTGAATGCTTCCGACCTCCGCGAAAACTTCATCAAAATTCTTGAAACCCAATCCGATATAAAATTTTGCTTTTATTTATACTTCAACAATCCTTATTTTCTACACTATACCGATTTGCCTCTGGAAAGCAAAGGCAAAGCCTTGTATCTATGCCCCCAAAAAAATGATTTTTTACATAGCCAAGAATCGGTAAGCGAAGCCGATTTGTTGCCCATTCGCCCAACCTATTTTCAAATAAATAACTTGGCAAAAAATGCCGAAATAGCCCTCAAAAATGAAAGTGGGCAATTAGTTTTTCAAACCCAAACCGATGCAAATGGTTTAGCTACTCTTGATTTGAAAGATACTCCTTTGGGCAGGCTTACTTTGTTTGAAAATAATAAGGCTAAAGATTCATTTTTATATACCAATGCGCCGAGCTTGAGCGGGCATCGTTTGGTGGCGTGGGTCGAAATTCCCATCACCCAAGCAATGCTCAACAATTATTTGAAAGCCCTCAAAGCCGAAGAACCCATTGATTATCAAGGATTTAAACTCAATTTTAAGGCTCGCTCAACTTATTGGAAATATTATTTAATTCCTAAATACAATGAATCGCTCAAGCAGACAAGCGTAGAAACCAATGACAATAAGATTAACTTTGGCGAACCCAAAATTGAAACTGCCCCCAATGGCTTGTCAGCAATCTGTTTTGAATCAAATGTGCCTTTGCTTTTGCAAAAAAAATCACCTTATAGTTTTCAATTATTCAAAAAGAAAGATAACAAAGGCAATAATGTAAATTTATTGCTCCGCAAATTACCCTACCCAAGTATTGAAATGCTTAAGCCTACCTCCAGAGAGGCAAAAGCCAAGATATATTCGGAAATGGTGATATATGTCTAAATGCCTCCCCCAGCCCCTCCAAAGGAGGGGAGTTAACTCCTCCCTCCCGCCAAAGACGAGGAGGGACTTTCTCCCCCTCCTTCGGAGGGGGTTGGGGGGAGGCTCTCACTTTGGTTTGATTATTGAATAAAAATAATTCAAAAGTTTCTTATTTGTTTTATAAAATTTGAATACATCGCATTAAGTAATTTACGAAAACCTCTTATCATTTCGAAATATGGCAATAAGATTGGCAACTCCGGGCGTTTATATCGAAGAAAAAAACGCCTTCCCTAACTCGGTCGCGGCGGTAGCCACCGCAGTACCGGCTTTTATCGGTTACACCGAACTCACAAATCGCAAAGGGCAGTCGTTGATTAATCGGGCGGTGCGAATTACCTCGCTTACCGAATACCACGATATTTTTGGCGGCGCACCCAAAACCCATTTTCAAGTCAAAGAAAGTGGCAATGGCGATTATGATTTTCAAGTGGGTGGCAAAAGCTACCAAGTAGTTCCTGATGGTACTGCGCGTTTTATTTTGTATGACAGTCTTCGCTTATTCTTTGCCAATGGCGGTAGTACTTGCTATATTATCTCGGCAGGAGGATACTATGAATCAGGCGCAGCCCCGGCAGAAACTCCCAAACCCGACGAAAAAGAAGGTGGCAAACCCAAACCGACTCCGGCGGCAACGGCGGCAAAGGTGAAATTCAACACCATTACCAAAAAAGCCCTCGAAGCAGGAATTGGAACACTGATTTCAGAGACCGAGCCTACTTTGGTGGTTATTCCTGAAGCCGTAATGTTGGACAAAGCCGATTGCTTCGCCCTCCAACAAGCGATGTTGATGCACTGCGGTTATAAAATGAAAAATCGCTTTGCCGTGTTAGATGTCTATGGCGGGTATGTAGCTCGTTCTTATGACGAAAATGACGTGATTACCCAATTCCGCGAAGGTGTAGGTAGCAATTTCCTCAACTTCGGGGCGGCTTATTATCCTTGGGTTTATACTTCTGTTGTGCAAAATGATGAAGTAAGTTTCCAAAACATCAGCAACTTAGATGTATTGGAAGCCATTTTGACCAAAGAAGCCGACGAGATTTCGGGTGAAGCCAAACGCGCCGAAGAAGCCAAAATTGAAGTCCGCAAACTGCGCGATGCCAATGCTAACCCTACTTCGGTCAATCAAACCTTGAATACCATCAGCCCAACTTTCCGCACTATTTTGCAAAAAGTCAAAACTTTGATGAATGTATTGCCGCCTAGTGCCGGTATGGTAGGTATTTATGCTGCCAACGACAATGCCCGTGGAGTTTGGAAAGCTCCGGCCAATGTGGGCTACAATAGTGTAATTACTCCTACTGTCAAAATTACCCACGACGACCAAGAAGACCTCAACGTAACCGTAACGGGTAAGTCGGTCAATGCGATTCGTTCATTCCCCGGACAAGGGGTGTTGGTGTGGGGAGCTAGAACTCTAGATGGCAATAGCCAAGATTGGCGATACATCAACGTGCGCCGTACCTTGCTTTATATTGAGGAATCTATCAAAAACGCCGCCCGCGCTTATGTATATGAACCCAATACAGCTACAACTTGGTCATTGATGCGGAGTATGATTTCTTCGTTCTTGACCGACTTGTGGAATCAAGGCGGTTTGGTGGGGGTTACTTCCGACCAAGCATTCGAGGTATTGATTGGTTTAGGTTCTACAATGACTCCCAACGATATATTAGATGGCATTATGCGCATTACCGTAAAAGTAGCAGTGTCTCGTCCGGCTGAATTTATTGTGATTACTTTCCAACAAAAAATGCAAGAATCATAAATAATTTTAAAAATTTAGACTTTCAAGTTTTTAAATTTTCTCCTCTATCTTGCTTGTGTTGATACAGGCAAATGTGAGGTAACTATTTGATAATGAATTTCTTACAAAAAAAATTTAATTTTCTAAACGAATAAAAAAACTTAAAATACGATGGCAGACTCAACAGAACTTTGGCCCATACCCAAGTTTCACTTTTCGGTAACTTTGGGTGATCTTGGTGAAATTGGCTTTCAAGAAGTAACCGGCTTGAAACTTACCACCGAATTTATTGAATATCGCCCCGGTAATGACCCTACTTTTATCAAGCAAAGAGTTCCGGGATTGAAAAAATTCGACAACATTACCCTCAAAAAAGCAGTATTCAAAGCCGATACTGCCTTGTACGATTGGTATATTGATGTGCAGGCAAACCCCGAACGCCGCCAAGACATTACTATTCAGTTGTTAGACGAACAAGCCAGTCCTTTGATGACTTGGACGGTAACCAAAGCCTTTCCGGTAAGCATCAGTGGACCCGATTTGAACGGTGAATCCAACGAATTGGCAGTAGAATCATTGGAGCTTGCCCACGAAGGCATCACAATGGAAGCTGCTTAAAGCGTGGATAGCGAATAATGTAGCGTAAATAATTTTTTAATTACTTGAAAATCCGCGCGAGGCGAGATACGTCAATAAGTTATCAAAAATATTGTACGCATTATTTTGTTCTTGTTACTAAGGTTTTTCTTTACAACAATTTTGAAACAAACTGGTAAGATTTTGGAATTTTTGAAGTAAAATTTGAAAATTCCAAAATTTTCAAATTTGAAAATTCAATAAATCTCCCAATCAACACATCAACAAATAAAAAATATGCCTACGCTCAATCTGCATCCGGCGTTTTATTTTAAAGTAAAAATATTGGGCGGTAGCGGGGGTGCTACCGATGAGAGTTTTCAAGAAGTATCGGGTTTGACAATGGAAATTCAAACCGAAGAATTGCGGTCTGGCGGCGAAAATGACATCGTTTACAAAGTGCCCGGCAAGGTTCAATACCCCAATTTGACTTTAAAAAGAGCTTTGATTGCCCCTAGTTCGGAGTTATTGACTTGGTGCAAAACCTCTATTCAAGGTGGATTATTTAATATTCAATTGAAAGATATTCAAATTTCGTTGCTTGACCCCACTACTGATGCCATTCCGATTGAATGGAAATTGAGCAAAGCCTACCCCATTAAGTATGAAGTAAGTGCGCTGGGGGCTGATAAAAATGAAGTGATGCTCGAGACGGTAGAACTAGCTTATCAAAAATTTGAAGTATTATGACTTTTGAATGAGTACTTGAACCTGTTTGGCTTGTATTATTTAAAACTAGATCTAATTTGCTGACAATCAATTAATTAAATCTTATAAGGTTTTTAAAGCCTTGTCGATTTGCCCAAACTAATTTGGTTCAGATATTTAATAGATGATAGATTTCATTAAATACAAGTTTTTCATTAAATATTTTTTATAATTTATTGATAATCAATTAATTGTATTTAAAGCCGAACGCATAACTATAAACGCATAGCTCCAAAAATGGCAATCGAAATCAAAGAGTTGGTGGTAAAGATTACCTTGACCGACCAACCTAAAAATACCAAGTCGCAAGAGGCTAAAATCTCTAATCAAACCAAAACCGAAATTGTCAACGAATGTGTAAAACGGGTTTTGGAAACTTTGGAAGCTAAATCAGAAAGATAATTATTTGTAAATAATTGACTATCAATAACTTAGCTTAATACTTTTGTGAGATAAGGTTTTACTATAACTCAATAATTTAATTCTTGATTTTGGCAGAAATTGAGGAATCAAAAACGAAAACAACTACAGACAACTCTGTATATATTTGCCCTTCCTAATTTTTGCTCGGTATTCAATTGATTTTAAATAATTACCTTGAAAAAGGGCGCATTTCAAATTTACGCATTTCTTTTGCCTCACCCAGCCCTCTCCGAAGGAGAGGGTGATAGGTAGTAAATTTGAAATGCGCCCCTTGAAAAATTATTTAATTCATAACCATTTATAAATCAGCCCATTATACAAATTAATTAGTCCTTTTTTGAAGATGGCAGATAAAATAACCATAGCAATCAAAGATACTCCCACTACTAAGTTTGAGGCATTGATTAACCCCGAAACGGTTAACTACAATGTGGCTATCAAATATGCGGAAGATGGAGAAAATACTCCTTCGGGTACCAACAAGCCCGAAGCCCGCTTTGACCGCTATGAGAATGATAAAATCAGTTTTAAACTGATTTTGGACGGTACCGGAGCTATTATTGCCAACCAACCTACCGTCAAAGATCAATTGGATAAATTGAAAGAAGTAGTATATGATTACAATGGTAGCAATCACGAGCCCAATGAAGTAACGATTACTTGGGGAGGCTTTTTGGAAGGTTTTAATGCGCGTTTGCAAACAATGAGCATCAATTACAAGCTTTTTAAAACCGATGGCTCGCCCTTGCGTGCCGAAGTAGATTTGAGTTTTATTGAATCAACTCCCGCCGCCCAAGATGCCCAACAGCGCAATAATAGCTCACCCGATTTGTCGCACTTGGTTTTAATCAAAGCCGGCGATACTTTGCCAATGCTTTGCCAAAAAATTTATAAAAACCCATTGATGTACCTTGAAGTTGCCCGCCATAATGGATTGGTAAGCTTTCGAGACCTCAAGCCCGGAATGGAAATATTGTTTCCGCCAATTAAAAAATAACCTAATTTTTGTATATAACTAATTGATAATCAAGTATTTATAATTAAGCAAATTACCCCAATTACTAAATCACTCCCCAATAGACATTTATGCCTGACAATCTGATACAAAACGATCTCTCGCTCATAACCACTAAAATTTTGATTGATGGCGAAGCTATACCACAAGATTTTGGTGTATTGTCTATCTACGTAAATCACGAGGCAAACAAGGTCAGTTTGGCTAAAATTAAGCTATCGGATGGGGGTGTTTCAGAAAATGCCGAATTTAAAATCGCCGACTCCGGCAAGTTCACACCCGGTAAAACCCTAGTTATACAAGCAGGTTATGACTCGAAGGAAAAAAAAATTTTTGAAGGCATTATCATTAAATTGGGAATGCAAATCAACCCAAATGGCGCGGTAATTTTGCAAGTGGAGGGCAAGCACGAAGCGATTAAAATGACGACCATTCGCTACAATGCCTTGTTTAAAAAGAAAAAAGATAGCGAGATTATCAATACCCTTATTCAAAGTAGCGGTTTGAGTGGTTCAATTGAAGCTACCAACATCGAATATCCCGAAATCGTGCAACATAATGTTAGCAATTGGGATTTTGCCTTGCTAAGAGCCGACCTCAATGGAATGATGGTTATTTGTGAGGAAGACAAAAAATTAAAAGTTGCTAAACCCAAATTTTCGGCTGCGCCGGTGATTTCTTTGGGCTTTGGAGTCAATATTTTAGATTTCCAAGCCGAGCTAGATGCGCGTAATCAATACAAAAAAGTAAAAGCTTCTAGTTGGGATGCCAAACAACAACAATTGGCTTCGGCAAATGGCAACTCGGTTACCAGTGGATTGGGTGGCAACATCAAGGCAAGTTCTTTGGCAAGTGTATTAAATGGTCAAGATTATACCTTGCAAACTCCCAGCAATTTACCGCAAAGTTTTTTGGATACTTGGACGACTGCCAAGCAAACCAAAAATGCTCTAGCTTATATGCAGGGTAAAGTTAAATTTTTCGGAACAGAATTAGTAAAAGTCGGTGACACCATTGAACTCAAATACTTAAGCGGACCCTTCAATGGCAAAGCTTTTGTCGGCGGAGTAAGCCATCGAATTGAAGGCGGGAGTTGGACAACTGAGGCTAAAATTGGCTTGTCAGAGGCTTGGTATGCCGAAACTACCCCAAACATTGCCGAGCCGGAGTCGGCGGGCATCATTGCCCCAATGCGCGGGCTTACAATTGGCAAAGTAACCAAAATTGATCCTGACGAAGATGGCGAATTTAGAGTGGAGATTGCGTTGCCCATTTTAGGCAAAGACAATTTTAAAGTATGGGCAAGACTTTCTACCTTTTATGCCTCTAAGCAAGTGGGGGTATTTTTCTACCCTGAGATTGGTGACGAAGTGATTGTTGGCTTTTTGAATGATGACCCACAATCGCCCATTATTTTGGGGTCGGTATATAGCAGCAAATTAGAAGCCCCGCTCACCCCCTCGAATAAAAATGAGATGAAGGCAATCATTACCCGAAGCAAACTCACCTTATCTTTTGAAGACGAAAAAAAGATAATCACCCTAGAAACGCCCGCCAAAAACACCATCATTTTGGACGATGACAAGAAGAAAATTTCAATCCTTGACCAAAATGGTAATAAAATTATTATGAGTGATTCGGGAATCCAAATCGAAAGCCCCAAAGACATTACTATCAAAGGACAAAATATTAAAATGGAAGCCCAAACCAATATTGAAGCCAAAGGAACTGCCGGAGTAAAAGTACAAGGAACTAATGTAGAAATAAAAGCTGATGTTAAATTTGCTGCCGAAGGAGCTATGGCTGAAGTCAAAGGCTCGGCAACCACCACCATCAAGGGTGGAATGGTGATGATTAATTGATTTTGACTCTGGAAGCGAAATTTACTCGAGTTTTTAAATTAATAATTTTTGAGATTTATAATTTGTAATCAATTGATAATCAAGTAATTACAAAAATTATTTTTTAAAACAAGTAAATTAAAAAAAACTTGTTTTTTCAAATTAGAAAATTTCTAAACTCTAAAATTTTAAATTATGCCCCCTGCTGCAAGAATAGGTGATATGCACGTTTGCCCGATGGTTACGGGAGTAGTACCACACGTAGGTGGTCCCATTACTTTGGGCTGTTTTACAGTCCTGATTGGTAGTATGCCTGCCGCGTGTGTAGGTGATATGGCGGTATGTACCGGTCCACCCGATACCATCGCCAAAGGCTCGGCAACCGTAATGATTGGCGGCAAACCCGCTGCTCGGCTCGGTGATACCTGCGCCCACGGTGGAAGTATTATTCTGGGCTGTTTTACGGTAATGATTGGGGGATAAAGCCTCACCCCCCGCCCCGCCTTTGGCGAGAGGGAGTAATTGCTCACCTTCCTTCGGATAGGGTTGGGGGGAGGCTTCATCTTGGAACGATTATTGGCATATTAAGAGAGATAAGTATTTGATTATTAATTGATTATTGAATTAAAAAATGGTTAGTTTGCCTACTTCTTAATTCTAAAAAATATGAAACACCGCAAAACTTTCTTAGGAATCGGCTGGAAATTTCCGCCTACTTTTGACAAACGAACCGGAAGCGTGGAAATGGTTTCGGAAGAAGCGGATATTCAAGAGAGTTTGCACATTCTCCTCTCCACTCGCAAAGGCGAGCGTTTGGCAAGACCCGATTTTGGTTGCGATTTATCGATTTTGATTTTTGAAACCATTGATGCTACTACTTTAAATTATGCTCGCCAAATGATTGAATACGCAATTTTGATGTTTGAGCCACGCATCACTCTCGAGAAAATTGAGATTGTTCCTAATCCGAATGAGGGCATCATTCATTTCAAATTGGATTACACCATTCGCAAAACCAATACCCGTAGCAATATGGTTTATCCTTTCTATCTCTTGGAAGGAACAGAAGTAAGAATAGCTACCGAATAAATATAGGATTTACGGATTGCGGATTTACGATTGGGAGCTTGGTAGCTTTCCAAATCTAATGGTTGCTCGTGGCGACACAAGCAATGAACCATAAGTCCTTGCTTGTCCACCCAAGGCGGAGGCAAGTTTGCGCTAAAAAGTCAGAAAAACCAATCTATTTGCTAAGAATTTTTAAAAAAATAATGCTAATATATTGATTATCAATTAATTACATACTAATTTAAAAAGATAAATTGTAATTTAGTAAATCAACAAAAATCTGAAATCGACAATCCGAAATCGGAAACATTACGAAGCCTGACGATTGAATCAAACACCAATGAACCAAGAACTATTTGAATATAACAGCCGAAGCAGTAGCAGTCAAGAAACGCGCTTTTTGCCTACTTTAGATTACAATAAAGTACAGGTAGATGAGCGCAGTCTGGACGATTTGTTGTTGTTTTCAGCAGGTTTAGCCAAATTAATCAAATATTTCAACCTAAAAAATGAAGCCGAAGGCGATTGGGCAGACTTTTTTAATGATGAATTGGTGGTATTGTCCACTGTCCTTAACCTCAAAACCGATGAAATTGAAAATCAATTCAAAACTTATCTCGAGAAAGCCGTAAGATTTAATCGAGTTGAGAAAAAACGCCAATATTTACAAAAATCCTTTCAAGAAATTTACAAAATCGTGTGGATTTTGGAACAATGGTTTCAAAAAATGAAACTGGTCGAGGAGTTTGCCAATATCCAAACTGAATTGCGCGATGAGCTTTTTAATGTCATATCGGGAACGTTGGACGAGGCTTTGGACAAGTTTCGCCAATTGACTACACTTACCAATGAAGATGCTGATTTTAAATTGGCACTGGATTTTGATTATAGTACTTTGAGTCCGGTTTGGCAAGTTGCTGCCCAACTCGGGGTAGAAATTCAAGGCAATAGCATTTATGAAAAGACTCAATCCCTTGCCAATCAATTAGATACGATTTTCCAACCATTTTTTGAAACCCTAATTTATTTAAAAAATAAGGCGCATATCTACATCGATCAATCCCTCAAAAGCGACACCCACTACCCCGAAATGGCTTTGTTGGTGGCATTTTTGCGCTTGTATCAATACCCTCAACAAAATTTGAATGAAATTTCAAAAAGGTATTTGGATTTTTATTACCAAGAAATTCTCAAGCAAACTCCGCTCAAGCCTATTTCTGACAAAGCCTATCTAAAATTTCAATTGAACGACAATGCTTTGTTTGTCAATCTGAAAAAAGGTGAAAAATTTAGTGCCGGAGAGTATGAAAACGGCAACAACATCACTTATACCGCCGACTACGATACGCAATTGAATCGAGTTGATATTCAAAAAGTTTATACAGTATATTCTGATTTTCAGCAACTTACGATTCGGGGCTTACCCAAAAAAATTATGAGTGGTATGTTGGCGCAAGAAATTCCCGTCAAAGAGCTGACCCCCAATCCCAACAACCCAATCAGTCAATTGTTTGCGACTTTTGGCGAGAGTGTTGAGACCAAAACCAATCTCAATTTTGCGATGCAAGAAGCCAATTTGGGCTTTGCCATTGCTTCGCCGAGTTTGTTTTTGAGCGAAGGGGAGCGTGATATTGCCATTATTTTACAATTTACGCCTGAGTCTTTTGCGGTATTGAATACTTTTATTGCCGATTTGAGCCTAACTTTTGGTGAAACCGAAGACGAAATTTTTATCAAAAGTTTCTTAGAGGCATTTCATATTTACATCACTACCGACAAGGCTTGGCTCAATATCAAGCGTTATGTGGTAGTACGCTTAGAAAAAGAGCATTGTTTAAAGATTTCTTTTGGCTTGAGTGGCTCGGAGGCTTCGATCGTGGGTTTTCAAAATACTATACATTCGGGAAGTTTTGCGACTCATTTGCCGGTTGTAAAATTTATTTTAAACAATCAATCTTATTTATACCCTTATACTCTTCTCAAAAGCCTGATTTTAGAGGAAGTTACCCTCAAAACCGAAGTAAAAGGGGTAAAAGATTTGATTTTGCATAGCCAAATGGGTGAATTGAGTGCCGATGCGCCATTTTATCCTTTTGGTTCGGTACCCAATGTAGGTTCTTATTTGATTATTGGTAAAAATGAAATTTTCCAAAAATCTTTGGATAGTCTATCCATTGATATTGAGTGGTTTAACCTACCCAAAGACCGCAGTGGTTTCTTTGGGCATTATTTGGATTATGAATTGCCCCTCGACAATACTTCTTTTGAGGTAAATCTATCCATTATGGACAAAGGGCGATGGATACCCGAAAACGCGCAATTAAAACAAAAATTTAAACTCTTTAGCACCGAAAACGCCACCAATGATTCCGAACCGCAAGCCCAAGGGATTTTAAATCAAAATACCAACATCAATGAAGTTGATATAACCAATATCAAACTTCCGGCTAACTATGCCGAAGTTGCCAAACCCGCCAAATACCATAATTTGGCGCAACGTGGATTTATCAAACTTGAGTTGACCAACCCCGAATTTGCGTTTGCTCACAACATTTATCCGGCAGTACTTTCGGATACTGTGGTAGCCAATGCTCAAAATGGGTGGCTGGCACGCGTCCGCAATGGATTCCGCAAACCCGAACCCAAAAAACTGCCCAATTTGCCTTATACTCCACAAATCAAATCAATAGCTTTAAATTATAGCTCTACTTCGGTTATTTCGCTCAAAGACCGCTCAACGCGCAATGAAAATGCCGAAAATCGCGGACAGTTTTTTCATATTCACCCCTTTGGCGAAAACTTGGAGTTTCCTGATTATGCGCAACAATTCACTTATTTATTGCCTGAGTTCAATGCTGAAGGCAGTTTGTTGTTGGGTTTGAGCAATGTAAATCCTCCTCAAACGGTGTCCATTTTGTTTGAACTGACCGGCGGCACCGGTATTTCATCAGAAGAAGAAAAACCAATCATTGAATGGAGCTATTTGAGCAATGACGAATGGCAAATCTTGCCTCAATCCAAAATACTGCAAGAAGGCACCGAGAATTTTATCAAAACCGGTATCATTGTTTTAGAGCTGCCCAGCGATTTAAAAAACGGCAATACCATTCTCCACAAAGATTATTATTGGTTAAGGGCTTCGGTCATTAAAAATATTCAAGCAGTATCAAAACTGAAATCCATTAATACTCAGATAGTTACAGCTACGCTGGACTATGACCCCGAACAAGCCCAGCAATTGGCAAAAGCCTTGCCCGCTTTTTCTATTCAAAATTCTTTGAACAATATTATTGGCGTTCAAAAAATTAGTCAGCCTTTGTCGTCGTTTGGCGGGCGTTCGCAAGAAGACCAAAAACAATTTTATACCCGAATTAGCGAGAGACTACGCCACAAACAACGCGCCATCAGTCCTTGGGATTATGAACGATTGATTTTGGAGAAGTTTCCGATGATTCAAAGAGCCACTTGTTTGCCCAATATGACCAGCCAAAATTTAGATGCACCGGGGTCGGTATTGCTGATTGTAACTCCGTTTCTGAACAACGAACTGGGCAAACTCCAAGAACCTAAAGTAAGCAGTGAAGTTCTGTACGAAATAAAATCTTATTTACAACAATTTATTTCGCCGTTTGTACGCTTGGAAGTGCGTAATCCGAGCTATGAGCGAGTAAAAATTATCTGTGATGTAAAATTGGCAGTGGGTTATGGGTTTGGGTATTATGTCCAAAAATTGAGTGAGGATTTGAATTATTATCTCACCAACAATATGCTGGGTAGCCGCAAAGCCGTAGAATTGGGCGGTAAAATCAATACTTCCGATGTAATGAGCTTTATGCGAACTTTGCCTTATATCGAATTTATTACTCGATTCTCAATGGTGCAAGTTGCTCAAGATTTTCGTGGGCAATTTATGCTTTTGGATACGGCTGATGCCGAAAACACCAAAACTTTTTTGCAAGCTACCAAACCTTGGTCGGTTTTAGTGCCGGCTTCGGCGCACCAAATCTCCATTCTTGATGAGAAAAATGAAGTGATTGCCGTAAGAGCCGGCGTAGGCAATTTGCAAATCAGTTCGGACTTTGTGATAAATTAAAAGCCTCCCCTCAGCCTCCTCCAAAGGAGGGGGACAAAATTACCCCCCTCTCCTTTGGAGAGGACTGGGGGTGAGCCTCCCCCCAGCCCCCTCCGAAGGAGGGGGAGAAAATTACCCCCCTCTCCTTTGGAGAGGGGGCAGGGGGTGAGGCTTTCCCTCCCCCTCCTTCGGAGGGGGCTGGGGGGAGGCTTTCAAAATAGAATTTTTAATTTGTTGATAATCAGATATTTATATAATAATTTGCAAGTTGAAATTTGGAATTTTTTAATTGGATTAACGCTTTGATTATCAATTTTTTTAGCTAAAATTATGGATTCCAAATCTTAAATTTTTAATTTGTCTGGGGTATGTCATTACAAAATCGCAATACACTAAAAAATTTTTTCCGCAAAGGTCAAATGCCTTCCGAGTCAAATTTTATGGATTTGATTGACTCAATGATCAATAAGGTAGATGATGGAATGTCGAAAAATATTGATGATGGGCTTACCTTGTCGCCCATTGGTACTTCCAAAAAACTGATGAGTTTTTTCAAGAGCATTGAGGACAAAAATCCGGCTTGGAGCATCGAGATTGACAGTGGAAGTGCCAATTTGGACATCAACAATCACTTGGGCGATAGCATTGTTACCCTCAAAAATGACGGAAAAGTGGGCATCAATAATCGTAATCCCCAATTTGCCTTGGATGTAAAAGGTATTACAGGCTTGCAAGGCAGAATGGGAACTTATCAGCAGGGCAAAGTATTGGCTGATGGCAAATGGCATAAAATCATTGAGGGCCTCAATGGTTGTTATGCCTTTGAAGTAGTGGCTGGAGTAGGCAAAAAACGCACCGGCAAATACGCGCTCATTCACGCCATTGCTTTGAGTACTTTTGGTAGGTCGAGCAATCGAATTCAAATCAATCAAGCTTATTATGGTACCCGTTGCAATAAAATTGATTTGCGCTGGACCGGCGATACTTACAATTTGAGCCTTGAAATGCGCACTCGTTGTAGTTATGACGGCGAATATTACATTAACTACAACATAACCAACCTTTGGTTTGACCACGCAATGGACGAGAGCTTGGAAGTTGGAGAGCAATAAAAAATGGTTCAATTGTTAATTTGGGGATTGATTACAAACCCTAAGGGTTTTTAAAACCCTTAGGGTTTAAATAATCTTGAAAAATTATTATAAATTAATCAAATTAACGATAAAGCCTAAAAAATTTTATAGCTAATTGATTATCAATTAGTTATAAAAATATTCGCACTAAAATAGGATTCATCAATATTTCATTAGGACGCAGATTTTTATGATTTTTAAGATTAAGCAGATTTTTTATCATAACAATCTGCGTAATCAGCGTTCAAAACCACCTAAATATGCCCAAATAGTTAATAATCAGGTTTTAGTTATTTTTAAAAATAAGCTTTTAAAACTTTAAATCAATTAAAAATAGGGTCAAAATGATTTTAAAACAGCCTCTAAGGGTTTTCAAAGTTAAACTTTAACCCTAAATTTTTACTCAAATACAAACATCTCAACAAGTAAAGTAACGTGAATATTTTTATAACTAATTGATAATCAACTAATTATAATGTAAAAAATACATTTTTTCGATAAATTATAAATTATGTTTAAAATAAAATTGT
>JALONJ010000647.1 GCA_025455045.1 Microscillaceae bacterium
TTTATTCAAAAGCGAAAAAAGTCCACAAAGTTCCTTACAGGATGACGTAGTTGTGTTATTTTTATTGGTTCAGTTTTTCATTAACTAATTGGTTATCAGCGTTTTATATATTTCTACAAAAATCATATTAAATAATTATTATATTAAAATAATACAATTTTATTTTTGAAACAATTAATTTTTTGTCAAAAAGAATGCATTTTTGTATCATAATTAGCTCATTATCAAATAGTTACTAAAATATTCACGTTAATTTAATACAAAACATTGATAATCAATTAGTTGTATATTTTTTTAAGATTCTCAATACTGCTATACATTTTTTAGTTCGTCAATGAAACACCGAGGCGTAATTAATTGACAATCAGATACTTAGAGGCTTTGTGTCTTGAAGATTGTAAAGTTTTGTCCAGTGGTATAGATTCTAAATACCTTTTGGGGAATGATGTTGGACTGTGTGCCGACCTCCCTCAGCCCTTCCGCCGAGGCGGGGCGGGCGGGATGGGTTGTATTCAGAACTTTACAACCCTACCACCAAAGGTGGAGCAAAACTTGGGTAAAATTTTAATATTGCGCGGGTATTTTAGCTCGCCCAAAGTGGGCTACATAACGAACTTTTGATATTTGCTTATCAATGATTTATAGCTTTGGTAGAATAGGGGCATACCAATTTTTTATTGATTAAAATCAACAAGAATTAGCTTTTTTTTAGTTTGTTTTGTATTTTAGGATTAAAAAAATCAAGTCAAAAGCAAACTTTGTCTTAGCAATCTTAGTTTGTAAATAGGCATTAAAAGCCACGCTAGTTCTTTCCAAAAACGAATTTGTAAGTTAATTAATTGATAATCAAAGGTTTATATCAAAAATAAAATATGGCAAATCGGACAATCATTCGCAATGGTTTATTTTTCGACGGTACGGGCGCACCGGGCAAAAAAGTAGATGTATTGCTCCAAAACGGCAAAGTTGCCGAAATAAGCAATCAAATTCCGGCTATTGAGGGAGCGAAAGAAATAGACGCTACCAATTGTTGGGTAACGCCGGGTTTTTTGGATATTCATACCCACTACGATGCCGAAGTGGAAGTATTGCCGGGCTTAGATGAGTCGGTTCGGCACGGCACGACTACCGTAGTTTTCGGAAACTGCTCACTATCAACGGCTTTGGGTACGGAGCAAGATGCCGTAGATTTGTTTAGCCGAGTCGAGAATATGCCCATCGAGACCCTCAAAAGTTGGGTTCACGACAAATTTACTTGGAAAACCACCAAAGAATATTACGACCATTTAGAAAAACTACCTTTGGGACCCAATGTAGCCACTTTTTTGGGGCATTCAAACCTACGAGTGGCAACAATGGGCTTTGAACGCAGTCTCAAAGTCCACAAGGCAAGTGCCGATGAACTGCAAAAAATGGACAAAGCCTTGACCGAAGCCTTAGACAATGGTTATTTGGGTTTATCAATTGATATGTTGCCTTTGCATCGGGTAGGAGGCGTTTTTCACCAAGAATTTAAAGGGATTTCTGTGCCTTCGCAACAGGCACACGTGAGCGAGTACCGCCGTTTGGCAAATATTGTCCGCCGCTACGACCGCGTGCTACAAGCTACGCCCAATGCAATGGACAAGATGTCGGTAGTCCGTTTGTTGGGCATCAGTTCAGGTTGGTTTCGCAAGCCTTTGCGTACAACCATTGTAGCGGCTTTAGATGTCAAATCTGACCCTAAAGTGCAGTTTTTAGCTCCATTTTTGGCAAATTTTGCCAATAATTTCTTAAGAGCAAATATCCGTTGGCAAGCCCTTGCCGAACCGTTTTTGAACTATGCCGATGGCGCAAATACGCCTTTATTTGAAGAATTTGCGACTACGGCTACCGCCATTGGCTCAAGTTCGGCAGAACGCAAAAAAATGTTTGCCGATACTACATTTCGCGCCCAATTCAAAAAAGAATGGTATGGCAAGCACAATACGGTATTTCATCGCCAATTAGATGATATGTGGGTGGTGAGTTCGCCCAATGCTTCGCACAATGGCAAATCTTTTGCCCAAATAGCCCAAGAAGCCGGAAAATCGGACGTTTTGGAGCATTTTATGGATTTGATTGCCGAATATGACGAAAAACTGCGCTGGAAAAGTGCCGTTGCCAACCACCGCCCCAAACAAAGATTGAAATTATTAGCCGATAAAACCACCATACCGGGTTTCAATGACTCGGGAGCGCATAACTCGAATATGGCTTTTCAAGATGGTGCTTTGCAGGTTTTGAAGCAAGCGCAGGCAAATCCTGAAGTATTGCCTATCGAGAAAGCCATTTATCGCCTGACCAAAATGGCGGCGGATTGGATTGGCTTTCAAGCCGGAAGCCTGCTCAAAGGCGACCGTGCTGATGTAGTCGTGCTTGACCCCAGCAAACTACAAACCAACCTGAGCGAACCCATTGAAGACTATGACCCGCGCTTGGGTGGGGTAATGCGAATGGTAAAACGCTCGGACGGGGTGATTAAAAATGTGTTTATCGCCGGTGAAGAAGTGTTTACCGAAGGAAAATTTAGCGAAGATTTTGGCAAAAAGAAATTTGGTTCTTTGTTGAGGGCTACTCGATAAGTAGCTGATTATCAAATAGTTACAAAAAAATACCGAGTTGATAAAGCTCGGTATTTTTGTTATACTCGAATTGTGTATTTTGATAGTTTGAGCAGTTTCTAGTCCCAAGTTGCTTGCTAAATATCTGATAATGTGCCAAAGGCGGACAAGTTCCGTCAAAGGCAGACGCGGTCAGATAGTTATGTAAAACGTTTAAAATAACGTGAATATTTTTATAACTAATTGATAATCAACTAATTATAATGTAAAAAATACATTTTTTCGGTAAATTATAAATTATGTTTAAAATAAA
>JALONJ010000189.1 GCA_025455045.1 Microscillaceae bacterium
CAATTTTATTTTAAACATAATTTATAATTTATCGAAAAAATGTATTTTTTACATTATAATTATTTGATTATCAATTAGTTATAAAAATATTCACGTTAATTTAATGAAAAAATAGAGTTAAAATGCTGATTATCAATTGCTTATGTATCTTGTTGTTTTTATAAATGTAAAAGTTAAAATTTCAAACTTTTGTTCAATTATTTTACAGTGGGAATGGCTGTGGAACTGTATTTAAAAAAATATAAGTAGCTGATAATCAGATAGTTATTGAAAAATAAGCGACAACATTGCCGGTTTCTGTTAGTCTTGAAAAATTATATAAGTGTTTGATAATCAATTAATTATAAAAGATTCAAGAAATATTGGACAAACATTTTAATCAAAAAAACTTTCCAAATGCAAAATGACTTGGAAAGTTTGGGGCAATTAATAATTAAACTTAAACATAACTCAGGCGTTTTTGGCTACATCAAAATCGGCAACGCAGAACTCACCCGATAAATGTTCATATAAACAAACAACATTTTGAACCTTAAAAATCTTCATTTTGTCTGAGTATAGCGTTTTTTGGGTTTGAATAGTCATATTTTGTGGTTGAGCAAAAATGATGATGCGCAATTCAATACCCTCCTCAACATCAATTGATTATCGCTTGTATTGCTCCTCCCCAAAATTTAAGAAATGGTATTGAGTCTTTCCAACAAATAATCTTTGTGGCGTTTGCTAATGGCAATGCTATGCCCCAAAACCCACACTTCGCTGGTTTTGGTGTCAATGGACTGAATATGATTGGCATTGATGATATAATGCCGGTGAACTTGCACAAAATCATTGGCAGGCAATTTGTCGAGCATATCTTTGAGAGTCATACGGGCTACATACTTTTTTTGCAAGCTATGAATAACCAGATAGCGGTCTTCAATCATAATATAAGCAATGTCTTGAAGTCGGACTTTCTCGAGCTTATCGCCGGTCTTGATAAAGAGGCTGTCGCGTGCCATTATATCATTGCGCCAAGCGTTGAAATCATTGGCTTCGGCTTCCGAAAGTTGCGATTTATAAAGTGCCAGCTCAATCGTGCGTTTCAAATCGGTACCCACAAAAGGCTTGACAATATAAGCCACCGGATTGACCAATTTGGCGCGTTCAAATACTTCGGTATCATCAAAAGCCGTGATAAAAATAATGGGTGCGGCTTCGGGCGATTGTTGGAGGCGGCGAGCTACTTCTATGCCATCGATAGTGCCTTTGATTTTGATATCCAATAAAATAATATCAGGCTTGGTAGCGGCGGCTAATCGCAACAGTTCTTCCGAATTGTCGGTTATTTTTATCAATTCATAGTCTAATCGGTCAATAAACATCTCGAGCGAGTTGGCAAATATGGCATCATCTTCGGCGGCAAGTATGCGTATCATAAATAAATGTATAGATTTTTGATAATCAGTAAATTATACGTTTTAAGATTGAAAATTCTCAAACCGCAAGGCAAATTAATTTTTTGAAAGCAGTATATGTCATCATTTGTCTGAACGATAGCTTTTTTGTGTTTGAATGTACGAATTTTATGTATGAATCGGAATCTATCTTGTAATGATGCCAGAACTCCGAGAAGCCGTTTCTTTGAATATTCTTAACCACCAACTTAAAAATTAATATTTTGAATTTGTATAAAAGCGCATATTGCTCAAAAACTGTAACTAATTGATAATCAAATAATTGCATATTTTTTGGCAAAACGAGTTAAGGTTTTACTGAAGTTTTTTTATCATTGTAAATATTTTGGATAGTGATAGGTTTAATTTTGAAAGACAAATATCTACCTTTTGCCAAATATGTCGGTCATAATAGCTTGATTTTCAAATTATTATGGATATTTTAATGACTACAAATTAAATCCCCATACCTTAATACCACCAATTAGAAAGATATATGAACATCAAAATCAATCGAAGAAAATTTATCATCGGATTTTTATTATCTGCCACTTTTTTAACCTTGATAGATTGGTTTTGGGAGGTTTTTGTAATCAAAGAACGTAGATTTTATTTGGGCAAAACTACTGAATCAAGCCCAGCCATCAAAATTGTGCAAATATCGGACTTGCATTTGCAATCCATTCATTGGGGCATCAAACGGATGGTACAACAAATCACCCGTTTGCAACCTGACCTGATTTGCCTCACAGGTGATGTAATTGATAAAGCTGAAAATTTGACTCTGGTACAAGAGTTTTTGGCTCTACTGCCGGTGCAAGTTCCCAAAGTAGCCATTTTGGGCAATTGGGAGTACTGGGGTAGGGTGGATTTGTCGGCTCTAAAAAAGATTTATGCGCAACATAATATGCAATTGCTCATCAATCAGAATCAATTGTTTGAACTTCGCAGCAAAAAAATTTTAATTTCGGGTTGCGATAGTCTGGTTGGTGGACAAGCCAATTATTACCAAACCATTGAGAATCACGAACTATTTGATTTTCACCTAGTTATGACGCATTGCCCGGCACACTATGCGCAAATCAGCGAAGATTATCAAGCTCAACCCAAAATTGATTTGATTATTGCCGGTCATACCCACGGCGGGCAGATTAATTTGGCGGGTTATGTGCCTTTTTTGCCCCAGGGCAGTGGCAGATTTGTGGCGGGCTGGTACAAAGCAAGCGAGCCACCGATGTATGTTTCGCGGGGAGTGGGTACTTCTATTTATCCCATTCGGTTGGGCGCACCGGCTGAATACGCGGTTTTTTACATTGAAGCCTAGTCCTGAAGTATATTGTTGTGAAAGTGGAGTTTCTAGTTGGGAGCTAAGTAATTGAAAATCAAGCAATTAACTGAAATTGTGTAAATTTTATAAATACTTGATTATCAATAAGTTATGAAATATCCACGAAGTATTGTAAGCAACAAGAACAAAATAATGTAAACAATGGCTAAGGAATAGATACAAAATAAGGTACACATTTATAAAACGTAACCAATTGATAATCAGGCATTTATACAATTCCTAATTTCTAATTATTAATTCCTAATTCCTAATTCTACTTTGGCACTTTAAATGATGAGTGGGAAAATTTTAAACTATAGTTTAGGTACTTCCTCGAATACTTGTCTTAAATTGTATTTTTCTATGTTTCCTATGTTTCTATGTGGTTCAAAAATTGAAAGTGCCAAAGTAGAACTAATAGGTTGTTTTAAAATCATTTTGACCTATTTTTTTTTAATTTTAAGCCCTTGCCTGCCCGCCCAAGGCGTAGGCAAGTTTGCGCTAAAAAGTCGGAAGAACCAAAAATTATTCATTCTTCATTATTCACTACTTTGTATTTCTACAAAATCAATCAGGCTTTTTTACGAATCATATACAAGCCATCTCGAATCGGGAGTATAAGACTCTCAACGCGAGGGTCATTTTGTACTTTTTGATTGAAAGCTTGAATTGCCAGTGTTTTTTTGTCGGAATGATTTGCCAAAATTTTGCCGTCCCAGAGGACATTATCCACCAAAATAATTCCATTGGCACGTACTTTTTCAACCACCAAGTCGTAATAGTGTGCATTGTTGAGTTTATCGGCATCAATAAACACCAAATCAAAAGTTAGATTGAGATTCGGAATCAGGTTGGCGGCATTGCCAATCAACAGCTCAATCTGTTGATTGAAACCAGCTAAGGAAATATATTTTCGAATGATACTTTCCAATTCTTCATTCACTTCAAGGGTATAAAGTTTGCCGTCTTTTGCCAAGCCTTCGGCGAGGCAAAGAGCCGAGTAGCCGGTATAAGTGCCTATCTCCAAAATATATTGCGGGCGTAGCATATACGAAATCATCGCCAAAAGCCGCCCTTGATAATGCCCCGACAACATTCGGGGTTGTAAAACCTTCAGATGAGTTTCGCGGTCAAGGTTTTTTAAAATTTCGCTTTCGGGTGAGGTATGTTGTTGAAGATACTCAACAAGTGCGGCAGAAAACATTTCCATTGCAAAAATGAGGAAGGTAAAGTGTTAGTAATGAGATGATTATACAATGTGCTGATGGGCTAAGGCAATACATTGATTATTTGCCTTTGGCGGAATACGGTCAATTTTTTAATCAATTTAATTGTTTACTTTATTTCTAAATCATTACATAGGTTAAAAAAGCGTTTAAACCCTGTCAAAGTATTTTTTGTGTATTTAAAAGTGTTACGGGATTTTTGATGCTAAATAAAAAAGGTCTTACTTAGCGTAAGACCTTGACAATCAATGGATTAATCTTATTGATTATCGCCGACTTTACCGCGCAAACCGCGAGGAATTTCGATAGAAGCTATCGGAATATTACCGGCATTCAAAATTTCAAAACCTTCTACTTGAATATCTTTTACTTTGATAGTTTTGCCCAATGCCAAACCCGAAATGTCAATTTGAATTGAATCGGGCAAGTGTTTGGGGAGGGCTTTGATTTTGGCTTTTTTCAATTTCACCACCAATTTACCCCCTTGTTGTACGCCCGGCGAGTTGCCAAAAAAGCGAACCGGTACGTCCATTTTAACGGGCTTATTTTCATCTAATAATAGAAAATCAACGTGCAAAATAATCTCACTCAAAGGGTGAAATTGAATATCTTGCATAATGCAATCATATTCATCACCTTCAATGTTTAATTTTACGATGTGGGCATCCGGCGTATATACCAACTCACGAAATAGAATCATTGGTACCGAAAAGTGGATTTGTTCTTTGCCACCGTACAATACGCAAGGCACATTAGCTTCTTCACGCAAAGATTTTGCGTCCTTTTTACCGAGATTTGCTCTTTTAAACCCTATAATCTCTACTGATTTCATTTTTAATTATTGTTTATTGATAAATAATGAACTAATGGATTCATAATCGTGAACCCGACGAATGGCGGTAGCAAACAAATGGGCTACGCTCAATACTTTTATCTTAGAAGATTGTTTGCGAAGGGGAATGGTATCGGTAACTACGAGTTCCTCGAGTACCGAAGCCTCAATATTGTCGTAGGCTTTGCCCGAAAGCAAAGGGTGAGTACAGACGGCTCTCACACTTTTCGCGCCTTTTTCTTTGATGATTTGGGCAGCCCGGCAAATGGTTCCGCCGGTATCAATGATGTCGTCGACCAGTACTACATTGGCACCTTCTACATCGCCGATTACTTGCATCGAGGCTATTTCGTTGGCGCGTTTGCGGTATTTATCACAGACCACCATATCAGCCGAAAAAAATGAAGCAAAGCTTCGAGCGCGACCTACCCCACCTACATCGGGGGCGGCAAACACCAAATTGTCCAAATTAAGCGAGCGAATATAAGGAACAAAGATTGCCGAACCATCGAGGTGATCGACCGGAAAATCAAAAAAACCTTGGATTTGACCGGCGTGTAAGTCACAAGTCATCAAGCGGTCGGCTCCGGCTGCCATCAAAAGGTTGGCTACTACTTTGGCGGCAATGGCTACTCGAGGTTTATCTTTGCGGTCTTGGCGGGCATAGCCAAAGTAAGGAATGACCACGGTTACGTATTTGGCAGAAGCGCGGCGCGCCGCGTCAATCATCAGGAGTAGCTCCATCAGGTTTTCGGCGGGTGGGCAAGTGGATTGCACCAAAAATACATCACAACCGCGAATTGACTCTTCAAAATAGGGTGACATTTCGCCATCGCTAAATCGTTGAACGCTCATAATGCCCAGTGGCTTGCCATAAACCTCGCAAATTTGCTCGGCTAGGTACTTAGTGTGAGTGCCGGAAAATATCTTTACCGAAGACATTGATTCAATCATTTAAGGGTTTGCTTGGGCAAAATTAACAAAAGATTTGTTTGATAATCAATAATTTGAATTTATATTCTAATTTGCCTGTTAGTTATTTTATTGATAATCAAGCGTTTATATTACATACTTGGCTATTTGCCATTGCCTATTATGTACGGATTGAGTCTCTATTTTTGGTGTAGTTTATCAATTCCTAGATTCCTCTAAAACAAAATTAACAATGTACTTTCGCACATTGTTAATTAAAATTATGGTTGACCGACAAGGATTCGAACCTTGAAAGACAGAACCAAAATCTGTTGTGTTACCGTTACACCATCGGTCAGTCCTTAAAAGTGGTGCAAATATAAAGCCTTTGAGTTCTTCTTCCAAAAAAAATAAGAAAAAAATCACAAATTTTTAATCTGTTTTTTTGAAAATTAGCTTAATATGTATTGTAAGTATTTGATTATCAAGCAATTATGATTTTTTATATAAAAAGTGGATTTTGATAATTTTGATTCTTTAGACCTTTGCCAGAAGCAAAAAACTCTGAAAAATGAGAGTTTTTGAGAATTTAAAAGAAAATTACTTTTGGTAATTCCTGAAAAAAGTATGAAGAACCAGTATTTTTAGCTAATAAATTGATTATCAAGGATCTAACGATTGACTAGAAACCCACAACTAGCAATTCTAAGAACGATTCTTTTTAAGAAAAGGAAAATAATTTGCAACTTTGCCGGATTTTAGCCAAAAAATTAACAAGTCAATGAAATTAATTGAAGTAAAGGATACCGACTCGCAAGCCCGAAAAGAGTTTTTATTATTGCCGCTTAAAATTTATCAAAATGATAAAAATTTTATTCGCCCTTTGGATACAGATATTGAGAATATATTTAACCGTGCCAAAAACCCTTGTTTTCAATACGGCGATTGTATTCGCTGGATTTTGCAAGATGCTCAAAATCAGACAGTTGGGCGAATTGCCGCTTTTTACGACTCGCGCAAAGTAAATGCCGGAAACGAACAACCTACCGGCGGAGTGGGTTTTTTTGAATGTGTCAATAACCAAGAATACGCCAATTTTTTGTTTGATACAGCGCAAAATTGGCTCAAGACCAAGGGAATGGAAGCAATGGACGGACCTATCAATTTTGGCGATCGTAGTCGGTGGTGGGGCTTGTTGGTCAAAGGTTTTGAAGAGCCTAATTATTGTAGCAATTACAATCCGCCTTATTACATTGATTTGTTTGAGGCTTATGGCTTCAAAGATTATTTTCAACAATATACCTATCGCCGATTTATAGATGGCAACTTGGGCGAAAAATTTTATGAAAAAGCCGAGCGTATCAAACAAAATAAATCCTATACTATCAAGCATATTGAAATCAAAAACTTGCCCAAATACGCCGAAGATTTTCGCACGGTTTACAATGCCAGTTGGGTAAAGCACGAAGGAGTAGCCGAAATGACTCCGGCTGAAACCCAAGCCTTGATGAATGAACTAAAGCCCGTAATGGACGAAAGGCTGATATGGTTTGCCTATTACAACGACCAACCCATTGCCTTTATGGTGATGATTCCTGAGTTGAATCAATTGTTTAAATATGTAAATGGCAAGCTGAACTGGCTGGGTAAACTCAAATTTGTGTATCATCGTTGGCGCGGACACGGCAAAAAAATCTTGGGTTTGGTGATTGGGATTATGCCACGATTTCACGGGCGCGGGCTGGAGAGTGCGATGATTGCCGAGTTTTCGCCGGTGGCTTTTTCGCGCAATTTTCCTTACAATCAATTGGAGTTTAACTGGGTGGGTGACTTTTTGCCGGCAATGATGCACGTGTATGAATCATTGGGGGCGGAGATTTGTAAGACTCACATTACTTATCGCAAGTTGTTTGAGGAAGCCAAGGAGTTTAAACGACATCCGATTATTAAGTAAAATTTCTAAGTAATTGATAATCAGTTATTTATTTGAATACTCAAGGGTTCATACACTACGCACCAGATGGATTCCGCCAACGGTGGAGGATACCCCGCGAAAGCAAGGTCTATCCATAGCGAAGGGTTTGCAAACCCCTCACTATGCCTGTGCGCAAGCGAGGCTCTATTGAGCCGAAAATCGCGCCCAAATAATGCTAAACCATAGCCATAAGCCTTGAAATAACCTTTTATTAACAGTGGCAAGTTTTTTTTTTGCTAACTTTGCCCGACAATTTTAAACAAATTAGTAGTGTAATCCTTTGATAATCAGAGATTTACTAAAATTTAACAATTCAAAAAAAGTCATCATATTACAATGAGTCAAGAGCAAACTTCCGGCGGATATATTCCCAAATTAAAATTTTATAATACGCTTAGTAAACAAAAAGAAGATTTTGAACCACTCAATCCGCCTTTTGTAGGTATGTATGTCTGCGGTCCTACGGTTTATAATACGCCGCATATTGGCAATGCTCGTCCGGCGGTTTTTTTTGATGTAGTGCGCCGCTACTTGACTTATTTGGGCTACAAGGTGCGATTTGTGCGCAATATTACCGATGTAGGTCATTTATTGGGTGATACCAACGAGGGCGAAGACCGTATTTCGCGCCAAGCCAAGCTTGAGCAGCAAGAGCCAATGGAAATTGTGTATCAATATACCCGCGAGTACCACGAAGTAATTGACAAATTGAATGTATTGCGTCCTAGTATTGAGCCTACCGCTACCGGGCATTTGGTAGAGCAAATGGAGCTTGTGCAGGCGATTATTGACCAAGGTTTTGCTTATGAATCCAATGGCTCGGTTTATTTTGATGTGCATAAATACAATGAAGCCCACCCCTACGGCGAGCTTTCGGGGCGGGTGTTGGAAGAATTGTTTGAGGCAACTCGAGAACTAGACGGGCAATCCGAAAAACGCAATTCGGCTGATTTTGCTTTGTGGAAAAATGCTTCGCCCGAACACTTGATGCGTTGGAAGTCGCCTTGGGGTGTGGGCTTTCCGGGCTGGCATTTGGAGTGTACAGTAATGAGTACCAAGTACTTGGGCGATACCTTTGATATTCACGGTGGGGGTATGGATTTGATGTTTCCGCACCACGAGTGCGAAATAGCCCAAGCAAAAGCCTCGACGGGCAAAGCTCCCGTGAAGTATTGGCTACACAACAATATGATTACAATTAATGGCGCAAAAATGAGCAAATCGGCGGGTAATTTTATCACTTTGCCGGAGTTGTATGCCGGCGATAATGCGTTGCTCAATCAGCCATACTCGCCTATGACTATTCGATTTTTTATCTTGGGAGCGCACTATCGCAGTACCTTAGATTTTTCGAATGAAGGTTTATTGGCGGCACAAAAGGGTTACAAACGCTTGATTAATGGCTTGATTTTGTTGAAAAAATTGAACTATACGGCTGAAAATCAGTTAGATACCAATTTGGACAAACAAATTCAGGGTTTTTGCGACAATGCTTGGCGGGGGCTGAACGATGATATGAATACGGCGATGGCAATTGGTCAATTGCAAAATATGGTGCGCAAAATCAACGATTTTTATTTGAATCCAGATAAAATCGGAAGCATCAGCGAGGCTACTTTCAACCGAATGAAGACTGATTTTGGCAATTTGGTCGAGCTTATTTTGGGCTTACAAGAAGAAGAACCCGACAATGCCAAAGCCTTTGTTGAGGCTTTGTTGGATATTTATCGAGAAGCCAAAGCCAAAAAAGAATACGAAACCGTAGATAAAATCCGAACTTATTTCAAAAGTAATCGCTTGATAATCAAGGATTTAAAAACGGGGATTGATTGGGCGTATGAGGAGTAAGGAATATAGTTTCTTTTCTTTTGGGTATTTTAAAGAAGGGAATTGGTGAAAATATACCCCAAAAGCATTGGTTTGACCTTGGGCAAAGTTTCAAACTTTGCTCAAGGTAGTTAAAGCGAATTTTGCCAGAAAATTATTTTTGAGTGAGTACAACTGTGGTGGTTTTTAACATTAGCTTAACAAAGCCAAAACTCAAACATTTAGCAAATGGCTCTAATTTTACAGCAGTAAGTTCCGGCTTGTGAGGGCAAGTAAAGGGTTTGCTAATTTATTTAAAATCAAAAAAATGCTCAGAGCCCTTTGTCGTTTTATTTTTTGGTTAAATGGCTGGAAAATTGACCAAAATGTTCCACCCGAGCTTAAGCGATGTATTGTAGTTGCCGCGCCACACACCAGCAATTGGGATTATTGGTACACAATGGCTTCTTTTACGATTTTGCGCCTGCGTATCAAAGTAACCATCAAAGAAGAATGGATGCGCTTCCCGTTCAATTTGGTGATTGCGCCCTTGGGGGGCATCGCCGTCAATCGCAAACCTAAACAAGCCAACGAAGCCCGCCCCAGCCTTACCGAAGCAATGGTTGATTTGTTCAAACAAAGAAAAGAATTGATTTTGGTGGTCACGCCCGAAGGCTCGCGCTCGCGCCGCGAAAAATGGAAAACCGGCTTTTATCACATTGCCCAAGGCGCAGACGTGCCGATTTGTTTGGGGTATGTGGATTACAAAACCAAAACCGCCGGAATCGGTAAAACCATTTATCCGACTGATTTTGACCAAGATATGCGGGAAATTATGGCTTTTTATCAAAACATTACGGCTCTGTTTCCCAATAAATTTAGTATCGATACGGAGTTTGTACCGACAGCTTCTCAGTTGCCACCCCAAGAGGGAGAATAAATGCTTAATTCCGCTACACTTGTTACGACAGAGGTAAATAACCAATGAGTAATGAAGAATGAATAATGTATGAATAATTTTTTAATTACTTGAAAATCAGTATGTTATCAAAAAATGTCGTTTACCTTCAGCAATTCCCACTATGGATAAGTACCTGATTATCAATGAGTTATAAAACTTTATGAATCTTCGCTACTTTTCAGGAATTGCCTTCGGCAATTCCATTGAATTCTGAAAAGCTCTCGCTTTTCAGTGATTTTGAACGAAGTGAAGAATCTAAAGCGTTGATTATCAAGAGTTTCAGATTCTTCGCTTCGCTCAGAATCACTGAAATTGATAAATTTCAGAAAAAAAATTC
>JALONJ010000190.1 GCA_025455045.1 Microscillaceae bacterium
AGTTGCTCGAGCGAATCGACTTCGATTTCGACCATGGTATCGGGTGACACGCCAGGCTGCGTCAGGTTCGCGTTTCCTTCAGTGCTAATAGTGTATCCCCATCCGACCAAATTAGGTAGTGTCAGAATACGCTTAACAAGATTTATTTAACGCAAAAATCGGCTAACAAAAAAGCACTTGCGAAAATAAATTTCACAAGTACTTCGTTATCAAGAGCCCCCCGTCGGGATCGAACCAACGACCTACTGATTACAAGTCAGTTGCTCTACCAGCTGAGCTAGGGAGGCAAACCAATTTTAAGTTTTTGGGGTAAGACTTAAAATTTGGGAGTGCAAAAATATGCAGGAGTTTTTATTTTGCAAAAAAAATCAAGAAAAATTTTAAAATTTTTCTTGATTTTTCACAACTACCTGATTATCAAGTAGTTATGTATTTTATTGGTTCTTCTCCCTTTTCCATAAATTCTCGCTTTATACTAAGCCTCAACTCATTTACGCGGGCCGGCTAGACTGTCTGCGTTACAATTTTCTTAAAAAAAGGTGAGGAGTCTTTGGTTTTACAAATTTTGAAACAATTTCAATTGTTTTTTCAAGCTCTGTAAATGTTCCATTGACTCGGCAATTTGCTTCTCAATGTTTTCTTTGAGCTTGCTGGCTTCTTTCGATTTGGCAAAAAAGCCCATATTGTTTTTCAAAGTCTCAATATCGCTTTCCAATTTCTGGATTTTACGGCGCAAAATTGATTCTTTTTGTTGCACTTTTTTCTGGGCTTGTGGGCTTTCGCGGAACAAATCTACCTCTACGCCTAGTTGTAGTTTGTCTTTTTCATCACGACTCAAAGTCAAGTTTTCCACAAAAGTATTGAGAGCCTTTTCAAATTTTTGTTGAATAAAGGCTTTGTCTTTCTTAGGCACAAAACCAATGTCTTTCCAGTTTTGCATAAAACTATTGAGCGTAGCTTGGGCAATTTGAGTATCCTCGAGCTTGGCGGTCTCAATTTGCTTGCACAAATCTAGTTTTTTCTGCAAGTTATCTTCATAAGCCTTTTCTTGGCTGTTGTAATCCTCCCGCCGTTTCTCGAAGAAGCTATCGCAGGCTTTTTTGAATCTTTCATAAATGCTATCGCGGAATTTTGCCGGCACCGAGCCTATTTCTTTCCATTTGTGTTGGAGGTTTTTGAGTTTGTCGGCTACTTTGCGGGGGTCAAGAGTACCACTCGCCAGGGCTTCGGCTTCTTCGCAAAGCTCGGTTTTGGCTTTTAGGTTGGCTTCGCGTTCTTCGTCAAGGGTACGGATAAAAGCATTTTTGTTGTTAAAAAACCCTTTAAATGCCAACCAAAAGGCTCTGCTGGTTTCTTTGATACTTTCTTTGGGAATAAATCGAATCGCGTCCCATTGTTTTTGAATTGCCAAAAGTTCTTTGGTTTTTTCGTTCCACTCGGCTATTTTATCGGTGTGAAAATCCATAAAAGGCTTGATAGATTCTACCAAGGCCATTTTTGCTTCCAGATTCTTTTTTTGTTCTTCTTCACGATTTTTTAGAAAATCGCGTTTTTTCTCATATACTTTGTCCGAAGCCAATTTGAATCTTTGCCACAGGGCTTCTTGTTCTTCTTTGGGTACAGGGCCTACGTGTTTAAACTCTTCGTGTAGCTCGTTGAGTTCTTTGATTGATTTTTGAATTGAGGGCGAGTCGGCAAGTTTTTCGGCGCGCTCACAAAGCGTAAGTTTGGTTGCCAAATTTTTGCGGCGGTCTAGCTCTTTGAGTTCGAAATAAATACTTCTTTTATTGTAAAACAAATCAATCAAAGCATTATAGCTCGCCCAAAGGGGTTTGTTATATTGTTGCGCTACTGAGCCAATAGATTTCCACTCGTTTTGCAGTTTTTTGAGGTCTTCGATGCTGGCTTGGCTTTCTTCATTTTCGGTCAGGGCGCGCATTCGCTCCAAAAGCTCATTTTTGCGAGCCAAGTTTTTCTCTTTTTCCTCCTCAATTTTGGCTATTTGCGAGTGTCTTTGTTTTTGAAGCTGGTTATACAATTGATAAAATTGTTTGATATTTTTATCTTCTTTAAAATCAAAATCGTCTTTTTCGCCGCCGGTAGCTTCGTAATCGGCATAAGCCTTATTTTTTTCTTCGGCTACCAATTCATCAAACAAAGGTTTGATTTCTTTGAGCGTACGATTTATTTTTTTAAAATCTTTTTCTGTATGATTGCTTAGTTCTTTAAGCAAGTTTAAAAACTGCTCTTTGTTATAGTGCGAGTAGTCCTCTACTTCATCTTCGGGTTCGTCTTCTGCCTCAATCGGGGCTACATCTTCCCCCAACCCTTGATTTTCAGGCGTTTGGGTAGCTTCGCTTGCCGCTTCCAGTTCCACATCTACGTGTACTTCGGTAGGTGCATATACTTCTACAACCGGCTGGTTATCAGTGGCTTCCACAACATTTTCGGTTGCTTCTACAACCGCCTCTTCAGTTACTTCTACAACCGCTTCTTCAGTTGCTTCTACAACAACACTTTCGGTTGGTTCTACATCGGTACTGACCAATTCTTCGGCAGTTGTAGGGGCAGTTGATTCGGAATTTTCAACTGCAACACTTGAGCTTTCTACGATTTCGGTGGGCGAAATTTCGGTAGAACTTTCCACGGTTGCCTCCTCAGACACTTCGGCGGCAGGGGCAGTAACAGTTTCTTGCAATAAATTTTCCGAACTTGTCGGGTTCAAAACGGGTTCGTCTCTGTCAATCATACGAGTAAAATAAAATCTAAATACGCTTTATTTGGAATAATTCCTAAGTGAGAATCAGTGGGTGCATTTCAAATTTATTCCTTAAATTCCCTCTCTCAGAGGAGCGGGCAGGGGTGAGGTCTTAAAACGTAAATTTGAAATACACCCGAATCGGTTTGGCTAGGACTTATAAATATAATTCTATCAACTATTTGATAATTAAGCAATTATAAATCATTTAATCCAAACTATCAGGTTTAAAAAAACTTATTTCGAAATTTTACTCAAAATTAAAAAAATAATCGCAAAGAATCAGCATTTAGCCCAATTCGAAAAGTTTTTTTTGCTTGTATTGGGTAGTTTTTACTTGTCGTTCTTACTCGCATCAATTGTGCGTTGATTTTATCAAATACGTAACTAATTGATAATCAGGCAATTAAAATCACTGAGGAGATTTTGAAGGCAAGATGCTTTGATTTGTTTTAAGCTATATTAGGGGGTATTGAGTAAAGTTTTATCGATAAGAATTAATTTAGAATGTTTAGACAAATTTCAAGATTGCAAACTTAGCCAAGAAAATGATTAAATCAATAGTTATTCTAGCGATATTTTTTACCCAAAACCAGATAAGTAATGAATATTGAATAATCTAACATAAATAGTTTTTTAATTACTTGAAAATCAATTAGTTACATATTTATATAGGGATACCTTATTTTGTAATCATTCCTCAATCCCTTGCTCAATAGTTGATGAACTTAACGACAATCACAAAAAAGCCAAGAGGTAGGCTCTTGGCTTTTGCGTAACTAATTGATTATCAGTCAATTATCTTAGCATATTTTCAAATCGGGTCAGGCTTTTTTCGTACTTTTCGGCTTCTTTGGTCTTGCCTTCAGCTTTCAAAATACCGATTAATTGGCTCAAAATTCTTAAATTACTATATACCGTGATTTGATGTTGTTCGGGATTTTTGTCGGCATAGTAATTCAAGTTTTCTTCGGCGCGTCTGCCCATGATGTTTACCATTTCCATTGCGCGCTTCTCCTCCCCTACTTTAAACAATATATCAATCAGAAATGGGGTATAAACATCATAAGGAATGGCGGCATCGGGGATTTTTTTCAAACAAAACAATACGGCTTCGCGGGCTTTTTCTACTTTGCCTTCTTGAATCAATTGATTGCAGAGGCGGTAAAACGAATTGCGCAAATTGAGCGTAAATCTCTGATAGTTTTCGTCATAATACGTTTTGGGATTGTCTAACTCGCGGTAGAAAAAGTTTTTGGTCAAGTTTTCAAACATAATTTCCGAATTGACAAACCCGTCTGAGGCTTTTTCAACTTTGAAAGGCATCAAACGATAAGCCAAGCCTTCCATTTGCAAATACTCTTTCAAACCGATATAGCTAGTACTGCCCAAAGTGGTAGAAAAATAAATAGGTCGTTGCCATTGGTTATTGGCAATCATATCCATAATAATCAAATCGGGTTTGCTAATATCATTGCCCGGCAAAGTCCAAGTAATGTAATCTTTGACCAAAGTATCTTTACCGCTCGGGATAAACTTCATATTGCGGACTTTTTCTTTGTCAAACTTATACACAATTTTTTTGCTGGGTATAATGGTCAAATCTTCGTCATCTTTGCCCCCGATTTGGGCTTTGATTTGTTTGTCATTGTTATTGACCATTTGCAAATAAGTTGTCAAATCCATTCCGCTTTCCGACAGAGCTTTGATATCGTCTTCGGACAAATAAGTTGTAATACGCCAAGACGGTGGGTATAAGATTTGGTCATTACGCCCGGGCAAGTAGCGGTCTTGCTTCAACGTTATCGGCAAGGCTTCTGATTTATAAGTGGGGCGTTTCATTTGGTCAATATACCAGTCTGTACCCAACAAACTCAGATTACACACCCGCACATCCGTCCGAAAACCCTCTACTTCTTGCACATACCAAAGTGGGAAAGTGTCATTATCGCCTCCGGTAAACAAAATGGCATTGGGTGCGCAAGAATTTAATAAATTTTTGGCTGAATCGATGGAATGATAACGGTTTGAACGGTCGTGGTCGTCCCAGTTTTGGGCAATCATAATCGTTGGCACCAGCAAGCCCAATACCGTGGCTACTGCCGGACTTAATTGGGTTTTACCCAAAAACTTTTGGAAAATATCTGCCAAAAACATCACTCCAAAACCTATCCATATTGCAAATGCGTAATAAGAACCCACATAAATATAGTCGCGCTCGCGTGGCTCGGTAGGCGGCGAATTGAGGTACAAGACCAAAGCCAAGCCGGTCAAGAAGAATAGCATCATTGTGATAAAAAAGGTCTGTTGACTGCGTTGAAACATAAACACCAATCCCAGCAAACCCAGCAACAAAGGCAGGGCATAATAATTATTGCGTCCGCGATTGTTGGCTAGTTCTTCGGGCAGGTCGTTGGCGACACTGAGTGGGGTGAGGTTGCCTGCACCCTCGATATCGCTTTCCCTACCCAAGAAATTCCAGAAGAAATATCGCCAATACATATAATTGAATTGATAACTGAATAAAAATCTTAAGTTATCGCTCATTGTCGGCTTAAACTCCTGATTTTCAGATTCATTTTGTTTGCCGATTTTTTCCAAATACAATTCACGGTGATTGTCGCTACGGCTATATAAGCGGGGCAGCAGCATATTGTCTTCATACACATAGTTTTTGCGCTCGCCGTATATTTCGTATTTGCCTTTTTCTTTTACCATTCGGTACAGTTTGCCTTTGCTTACTTGAATAGGCGCACCTTGCTCATCGCGTTGCACATCGGAGGCAAACGAAGGTCCATACATCAAGGGGCGGTCGCCGTATTGCTCGCGCTTGAGGTAAGACACAAACTTGATGATGTCGCTGGGGTCGTTTTCGTTGATAGGTGGGTTATAATAGGCTCTTACCAAGATGATTCCGTAAGAGGCATAACCAATCAATATAAAAGTCAAAGACAATAAGCCGGTGTTGAGATTGACCATTTCGCGTTTTTCGGAGTAGCGGATTCCATAAATCAAACCACCCAAAAACAAAACCACAAAAAATATGATTCCTGAACCAAAAGGTAAACTTAAAGTATTGACAAAAAAGATTTCAAAGTTTCCGGCAATGGTGGGCAAGCCCGCAATCACACCTTCCAAAATCAAAATTACCAAAGCTCCACTTATTGCCAAAGTAACCAAAATACCCATCAAACTGGGAGTTTTGATTTTTTTGTAATAATAAATTAATCCTAAAGCCGGCAAAGTAACTAAGTTGAGCAAGTGAACCCCAATAGACAAGCCGGTCATATACGCCAGCATAATCAACCAGCGATTTTGGGCGGCTTCGTCTTCAATCAACTCCCATTTCAAAATTGCCCACACTACAAAAGCCGTAAAAAAAGCTGACATTGCATATACTTCTGCCTCCACGGCCGAAAACCAAAAAGAGTCGGAAAACGCAAAAGCCAAAGAACCAACCAAACCCGCCCCCATCAGGGTAATGATTTGCGTATCGCTCAGGTTTTTGATACTGCGCTCAGGGAATAGTTTGGCACCAAATAAAGTAATTGTCCAAAATAAAAACAAAATTGTAAAGCCACTGGTCAATACCGATAGCATATTAATCCAAAAAGCCACTTGAGTTACATCACCCATAGCCAATAGCGAAAACAATCTACCGGTTAATAAAAACAAAGGTGCGCCCGGCGGATGCGGCACTTCCAACTTGTACGAACAGGCGATAAACTCACCACAATCCCAAAAACTAGCGGTGCGTTCTACGGTCAAGCTATATACTATGGTAGAAATCACAAATACCAACCAACCCAAGCCATTGTTCAATTGCTTGAAATTGAGGCGGTTATGCCCATTGTTTACCTCCGGCTCTTTGGCTGTTACCAAAAAATCATCTTTTGCCATATTGATAAAATAAGTAAATAAATCGAATTAAAATAAGCGCGTGAATTTGTTGGTGAATGAACTTTCAATGGTGATTTAATCATTCAATTCTTCAAAATTCCTTGCAATTTATTACCAAAAAAGCGTTTAAATAAAGTTTTAACTTTTTTTAACTTTCGGTTTGGCGGGGCGAAGTTAGACAAAAAAGCCGAAAGCTGATAATTATGTGGTGCAAATTGCTATTTTGAAAAGATTGAATTATTTGTAAATACCTGATTATCAATTATTTAGATAAATTTAATTTTGATTTCATACTGGGTAAACTTTAGAATAAAATCTTTTCGAGTCAATCTTATGTATAAAATCAAATGCTGGAAAACTGAGGCTTGTCTATAAAAAATCTCTTTTGCCAATGGGCAAAAGCAAACTAACGAAACCTAAATATTAGGCTAACTATTTGGTAATCAATTGATTATAAAATAAATTTGTACTTGATAATTTTACTTCACTTTATCAATAGTTGGATATTTTTTATAAATAATTGATTATCAATGGGTTATGTTATTTAAAATATTTTGACTCTTTGCCTATTTTCAGAAAATTTCCGATTTATTCTTAGTCTAAAATCATTTGCGCGCGCAGGCTAACCGCCTATGTTACAATTTTTTCTGCAAAGTAAAGATTCAAGTGCTTTATGTAACTATCTGATTATCAGATTTTTATAAAATAATCCAAAACTAGAAACTCGGAACTTTCCAAACTATTGTTTATCAATCATTATACCGATGAGCTGGCAATTATACATCACTCAATTCAAAAATTATATCAAACTAGAGCGCAGTCTTGCCGAAAACTCCATTGAAGCCTACCTGCGCGATATAAAAAAATTGCTGGAGTACCTCGAGATTGCCCAACTCAAAATTGCCCCTACTGAGCTTACTACGCAACATATTTTAGATTTTTTGCATTATTTGAATGATTTGGGTATTGCCGAAACCTCGCAAGCCCGAATGCTCTCGGGACTCAAAGGTTTTTTTAAGTTTTTGTTGCTAGAGGATATTCTCCAAACCGACCCCGTAGAGCTAATAGAAAGCCCCCGCTTAGGCAAAAAACTCCCCGATGTACTGAGCTTCCCCGAAGTTGAGAAAATGTTGGCAGTATTGGACTTATCGAGATCCGATGGCGCAAGAAATCGGGCAATGCTCGAGGTATTGTATTCGTCGGGTTTGCGAGTTACGGAGTTGATTAGCCTCAAAATCAGCAATTTATATCTGGATATTGGCTTTCTCAAAATTTTGGGCAAAGGTAGCAAAGAGCGGTTTGTTCCCATTGGGCGCGATGCCACCAAATATCTCAAGATTTATCTGGAGCATATCCGCCCCGATTATCCTATCAAAGCCAAACAAGAAGATTTTGTATTTCTCAATCGGCGGGGCAGTCGTATTTCGCGCATTATGGTCTTTATGATTGTCAAAGACACCGCCAACCTTGCCGGAATCCAAAAAAACGTCAGTCCCCACACTTTTCGTCATTCGTTTGCTACCCATTTGATTGAAGGCGGGGCTGACCTGCGAGCCGTACAAGAAATGCTCGGACACGAATCCATTACCACTACCGAAATCTATACCCACCTCGACCGCGATTACTTGCGCCAAACTATTATGGATTTTCACCCCAGAAGTTGAATTTGTCTTTATAAGCGGCAATTCCCACTTTGAGATATCTAACTCATTGACCGTGTCCGCCTCTGGCGGATTATCAAATACTTAGGAACAAGTAAAAAACAAGTTCTAAATATATTAGGTTCAGTCGTTAATTTGGGGATTGAGTCCAAACCCTAAGGGTTTTAAAAACCCTTAGGGTTTAAATGATCTTGAAAAATTACTGTGAATTAACCAAATTAACGATAGAGCCATATATTATTTGTAAATCATTGATAATCAGCATTTTATAACTCTAAAACTGTTATTGGAACTAGAAACTGTCCGAACTATTGTAATTCATCACTCACCCAAGATGTAAGGTAAACAAAATTGTTATTATAAATATTATTTAAAAAATATCTTACGAATAAATTAAATTAAAAATAATCTTGAATTTTATAATTTAATTGCTAATTTCGCCAATTACTCAAAAAATCATTCAAAAAATGCTTTTAGATATACTAAATACTATACTTCCTGCCGCAATAGTAGCCAAATTATTGCTTGCTGCTTATATTGCCGTGCTATTTTTGCAATCGGGTTTGGACAAAGTAAACGACTGGCGGGGCAATTTGGACTGGCTGACCGGCTATTTTGCCAAAACTTTTTTAAAAGGGCAAGTACCTATGTTGTTGGCAACAGTTACCCTCATTGAATTGGCGGCGGGGGTTTGCAGTTTGTTGGGGTTTTTGGAAATATTATTTGTCAAATCTACGCATCTGGCTCTTTTGGGGGCAGAGTTGGCGGCTATGAATATGGTAATGCTGTTTTTTGGGCAACGCATCGCCAAAGATTACAACTCGGCGGCGGCAATCACTCCTTATTTTATTTTGATGATTTTGGCAATCGGATATTTGGCAAATTAAGCTATAAATCCCTGATTATCAAGGCTTTAAAAATCAAATTAACAATTCGAGAAAATAACTTAATTTTTAAAGTCTATCCTAATTTGGCAAATCTTGATTTAATTTTCTACATTTGGCACTTCAAAAAACTTGTTGGTCTAAATGGCACTTGACATACTATTAACCATTTTTTTGGTTTTATTGAACGGATTTTTCGTTGCCGCCGAATTTGCTATCGTCAAAGTTCGCGGTTCACAATTGGAAGCTAACTCTGCCAAAGGCTCGCGCTCGCACCGATTGGCAGTCCATATTACTGAGCATTTGGAAGCATACTTAGCCGCTACACAATTGGGGATTACGATTGCAAGTTTGGCTTTGGGCTGGATTGGCGAAAATGTCGCCGAGCGACTCATTTTAAGTTTTATGGATTTGGTGGGCTACCACCCCTCGCACGAGTTGGCGCACGAAATTGCGATGCCGGTCGCTTTTATATTCATCACGTTTTTGCACGTGGTATTTGGTGAATTAGCTCCCAAATCCATTGCTATTCGCTATGCTTTGCCAACTACTACGTTTGTGGCTTTGCCTTTGCGGATTTTTTATATTCTTTTTATTCCGTTTATTTTCTTGTTCAATGGCTTTGCCAATCTACTTTTAAGAGCCATTGGCATTGGGGCGGTAGGACACGAAGAAGCCCATTCGGAAGAAGAACTCAAGCTTTTGATAGCCGAAAGTGCCAAAGGTGGCTCTATTCAACCCAAAAAAGTCGATTTATTGGAAAATGTATTCACTTTTGACGACAAAACCGTCAAACAAGTGATGATACCGCGCACCAAAATTTTTGCGATTGATATAGCCGACTCCTTAGATGAAAATATGGACAAAATAATGGACGAGGGCTATTCGCGGATTCCGGTTTATGAAGGCAATATCGACAACATTGTGGGAGTTTTATATACCAAAGAATTGTTTAAGCATTGGCGCAAAAACAAAGAAAAAACCAATTTAAGAGAAATCTTGCGCGACCCTTACTTTGTGCCTTCAGTCAAAAAAGTGGGCGATTTGCTACAAGAGTTTCAACGCAAGTATTTGCATATTGCTTTTATTACTGATGAATTTGGCGGCACGGTAGGCTTGGTTACTATGGAAGATGTAATTGAGGAGCTTTTGGGCGAAATTTATGATGAATATGACGAGAAAAACGACATTGTCATCAAAATTAGCGACAATGAATTTATTGCCAATGCCATCGCTACAATTGCCAATATCAATGAACGCCTCCCCGCTCCCTTGCAAGAAAGCCGTAACTACGAAACCCTCTCGGGCTTGATGCTATATCATCTGAGAAGAATACCCGATATCAACGAAAAGCTCAACATTGACAATTATGAACTTACCGTCTTACAAAAAAGCCACTCGCGGGTCGAAATTGTCGGAATGAGACTTTTGAATACTGTAAGCAAATAATTAAAAAATTGCTAAGTGATTGGTAATGAGATATTTATAAAAAAACTTTGGTTCAATCGTTAATTTGGGGATTGAGTCCAAACCCTAAGGGTTTTAAAAACCCTTAGGGTTTAAATAATCTTGAAAAATTACTATGAATTAACCAAA
>JALONJ010000191.1 GCA_025455045.1 Microscillaceae bacterium
TTTTATGAATAAGTAGGTCAAAATATAAAATGACCCTGCTAATCAAGTATAATTTAAAAAAGTCATCATAGGCTAAAAACATAAGACATTGATAATCAAATAGTTATGAAAAATAGTATTTTACATCATACTGAAATCACACCCCTACAAACCCGAATGATAATAATATAGGTATTAATTTAAGAAATGATTTAGCCAATAAATTTGTAGAATTATACACAAAAGCAGAGAATCTCTTTCTTTTCTCTCCTGAGAATATTAGAAAAGAAGATGTTTTTGGAATCTTAAATAATTTAAATAGATATTATGCAACTGCAATAACCCTTCTAGCAGAATTTGAATCCAATCTTGGTAATGAGGCTGAAATAAAAAGAATTGGAGAGGGTTTTCAAAAACTTATAACAGAAGATGGAAAAGAAGTTTACAGGTTAATTGAGGAACTAATACCCAAACTTGTTTTAATAATTGCCAAGAAAAACGAATTTTAATTGATAATATTAAAATAACTGATAATCAAACACTTACAAAAAATGTATTCCCTATGTGTTCCTATATGCCTATGTGGTTGAAAAATATAATCCATTGACAATCAAACACTTACAAACAATGTATTCCCTATGTGTTTCTATGTGCCTATGTGGTTGAAAAAAACATAATTCATTGAAAATCAAATATTTATGCAAATAAAATTAGAATTAAATCATCAGCAATTGTTGGATTTGCTGGAACAATTGCCCGAAGACGAGTTTCAGGCATTATTAGTCGAAATTGAAGCAAAGAAAAAAGCCAAAACTAAACTAAAAAAACGTCCTTTTGGCGTTTTGAATGGCAAAATCTGGATGGCTGAAGATTTTAATGCCCCTTTGGTTTTTTAGTTATAGTCCATTGATAATCAAATAGTTGTAAAATGACAGAAATTACTGAAAAGATTTTGTCTTTTCAAAATAATGCTAATCAAGTAAATAAAATAATCTATGATTTGCAAGAGAATAGAGTCCAACTTACCGTAGATTTGACCATCTTAAACCTTGATTTTCAATTAGATGAAGAATATGATTTCACTTTGTATGAAGTAGAACTAGATTTATTAAGTGGGCGAATTTCGCAAGTAAGCGCAGAAGTTGAAAAATATCGTTATTTGTTTGATACAATTCTTGAACAACTCGAAAATTTAAAATTATGAGCAAAGAAGAAAAAAAAATCATTGCCCAAAACCGCATCAATGAATTAAAAAAGAAGGTAGAAAAATTTGAAAATGAAGCTAAACAATTGGGCAAAAACCTAAAAACATTGGCAAATCAAAAAGATGAATTGCTTGAAAGCATTAAAGATTTGATAACCAAAAACAAAAAAAAATCAACAAAGTAATTTATAATCTATTGAAAATCAAATACTTATGCAATTTCAAGTCAAAAAACTTTCTAAAATAGATAATCAAGCCAAAGAAGATGCTTATTTGGATTTTTGCTTATCAATGAGTGAAGTAGAGCGTATCGCTTATTTAGAAAAGTTGAACCAAAATCTGTGGGAAATTTGGCTCGCCAATCCCGAAAATCAAGCCTTATTAGATAAAACTGAAAATGATAAACCAAAAAGATTACAAAGACTTTCTAAATCTACTCGAAAGATTTGAAGTAGAATATCTAATTGTGGGCGGTTATGCCGTTGCTTTGCACGGCTACATCCGCGCTACAGGCGATATCGATATATGGTTTAATGCTACTAATGAAAATGCTCAAAAGATACTAAAAGTAATGCTTTTGTATGGCTTTCCCAAAGAACAATTTAGCCTTAATGACTTTAATCATACCGATAGCGTAATCATTTTTGGCAGTTTTGATGCCGAAATCAATTTGTTAGGCTATTTAGATGGAGTAAACAATTTTAATGAGGCTTATCAACAACGCAAGAGGATGAAAGTAGATGGGAATGAATATAATTTCCTAAGTTTATCAGATTTGATTAAAAATAAACAGACTGTAGGAAGAGCAAAAGATTTGGAAGATATTGAAAAGCTAAATGAAATTCAAAGTAAAAAGAGTAAATAATATAATCCATTGAAAATCAAACACTTACAAATAATATATTCCCTATGTGTTCCTATGTGCATATATGGTTGAAAAAATATAATCCATTGATAATCAACACACTTATAAATGACTAAAGAAGAAAGAAAAGAATTGGAAATTGAGGCGGAAATGCTCAAGGAATTGCTAAAAATTCATAATGAAATTGCCGATAAAATAGAAAGTATGACCCAAGATGAACATTTGAATTATCGTTTGGATATGATGGCAAGAATTGCCGAAATTGAGAAAATACTCAAAGAAAATTAAAATCTTAAAACTATGAATACATTAGATTTAAAACAACTATTGGAAGAATACAAAGTTCTCCAAACTGAATCCGAAAAAACAGCTTTTTTAGAAAAGCAAAAAGAAATTTTAAGCCAAAAAAGCCCCGCCGAAATTCAAGCCGGAATCGAAGCCATCGCCCAAAGAGTAAAAGAAATAGAAGACAAATTGAAAGAAAAGATTATGATATAATCCACTGATAATCAAATAGTTAAAAAAAGTATTCCCTATGTGTTTCTATGTGCCTATGTGGTTAAAAAAATATAATCCATTGAAAATCAAATATTTACAAATAATGTATTCCCTATTTGTTCCTATATGTCTATGTGGTTGAAAAATATAATCAATTGAAAATCAAATATTTACAAACAATGTATTCCCTATTTGTTCCTATATGTCTATGTGGTTGAAAAATATAATCAATTGATAATCAGGTACTTATAAAAATACAATAGCCCTTTGTAGAAAATTAATATATGCCCCAAAAATCACTTTTTATAGTCATTGAAGGTCTGGACGGTTCTGGCAAAACCACCGCCGGGCGCGAGTTGGTCAGGCAATTGAACCAACACTTTCCGGCGCGGGTCAAGCTCACCTACGAGCCCCACGACCCTTCGGCGGCGGGTTTGTTTATTCGCCAAATTTTGATGAAAAAAATCACTCAATTCACCGCCCGTACGCTGGCTTTGGCATTTGCGACCAACCGACTCGACCATTGCAATCGAGAAATCAATCCGTGGTTAAGTGCTGATAATCAGGCAATTATCATTTCTGATAGATATTATTTGTCTTCCTTGGTGTATCAAAGCTCGCCCGAAATCTCGATGGCTGAGGTATTTGACCTCAACCGCGCGGCGCGCAAACCCGATATTATTTTTTTCTTCAATGTCTCCAATGAAGTTTGTTACCAAAGGATGCAAATTCGTAACCAAGCCCCCGAATTGTTTGAAAGTAATTTAGCCCAAACCCGCGAAAAATATCAGCAAGCCATTCAGTTTTTAAGAGAAACCAACCAAGACAATATTGTCGAGATTGATGGCAACGGCACAGTCGCCGAGGTAGTTGATGTCTTGTTAAAAGCCCTTGCCGAGTTTGCCCCTGATTGGCACATAGACTCAGAAAATGTTGATAATCAAATACTTATAAAAAATAATCCAAAAGAACAATCCGAAGGTTTGCTCCAAACTTGGGCGCAAGAAACTGCCCGCAAAATCTCCCCAAATGAGCTTTCAGCCCTGCTTTATCAAAAGGTTAAGTCATTGACAATCAAGCAATTAAACGATTTGTTTTTAGATTATTTGATTACTCAAAATATGCAAATCGGCAAGCCCATCACCTTGGTCAATGCCGAAGCCACTGAACTGACTTATCAATTGCCCTTGCAAGCCACCTTGCGCGGGGCGGTGCTATGGTTGCCCGAACAAATAAAATATGAAGAAATCTTAAAAAACGTGGCTGCATTGACCCAAATGTTTGATTTTTTGTACGTTTTTTCGCCTGCCAATTCAATTAATTTTTCACCTTATTACGAAAGGGAAAAAATCCAATTGCAAGAACACCAAAGCCAAATTTTCCCTACTTTGCAAATCGTGAATGAAGAAATTTTGGCAAAAAATTTAGAGATTTATTTTCAGCAAAAAAGATGAATTTAAAATGAATTTATTTTTTAAAGTGTTGATAATGAGTCAATTAGTAATGAGTTAATTATAAGATGTGCTGATGTGCTAATGTAATACATTGATTATCAGCTAATTAATAAATTCAATTGTTTACTTTATTTTATTCTTGTTCCTTATAAATATAGAAAGATTCACACGGGTGCATTTCAAATTTACTACCTATAATCCTCTCCTTCGGAGAGGGCTGGGGTGAGGCAATAGAAACGCGTAAATTTGAAATGCGCCCATTCACACTGCCTTTAAAAAACAATTTTAGTGCAGGTTTTTTCAACCTTCGCACATAAATGGACTTCATTTTCCGATTGGGTGTTTATTTCCTGAAAAAGTGTGAAGAACTGCAAAATTTCTGAAAAAACAGCTTAAGATAAAAAACTTAAAAATAAACATTGTATAATTATAACTAATTAATAATCAGTCTATTAATATGAAAATAAGAATAATTTTATACTTGAGCTTAATGGGTATTTTGTGGGCTTGCTACAAAAAAGAGTCTGACCCATTGCCTATCACCCCAGAGTTGAACTATTTTTTAGAAATTGCTTTTGGCAATGAATTTGGCGAGCCTTATCAAGCCATTAGAAAATGGGAAAACAATTTGAAAGTATATCTACCTGAGACTCAATATACTGAATTGAATGGAGAACTAGACAAAATAATTCAAGAAATAAATACCCTGAGCAAAAGTATCAAAATATCAAAGGTAGAAAGCGAGACGGAGGCAAATTTTATCATTTATTTTGGCTCCGGTACTTCCTATGCTTCTACTTATGAACCCAACGCATCTTCGCTAGTTGCTTCAAATTGGGGGCTATTTTATATCTATTGGAATAATCAATACAAAATTTATAAAGGTAGTATGTATGTAGATGTTACGCGAGCTACCGAATCAAACTGCCAAAAACATTTATTGCGAGAAGAATTGACACAAGCTTTGGGCTTGATGAATGATTCGTACCAGTCCGAAACAAGTATTTTTTATCAACGCTGGACTTGCTATCCGGCTTATAATGAGTTGGATAAGCAAGTGATTCAAAGTTTTCTTAGTTCAAAAATCCAAGCCGGAATGACCAAAACCGAAGTAATCAACATCTGGCAAGGAATTTAATTAATTAATTTATTATATAAAATATTGATAATCAGATAATTAAACTAATCATCTAATTAATTATGAGTAATATCGACACCCTCCGGGCAGAAGTAGCCGCTATTGGTAAAGAATATTATGTAATGCAGGAAATGCTCCGCACCGGCTTCCTCAAAATGCCTCAAGCCGACTTGGATAGAATGAAAATCAAACTCACGGAGTTGGGCAAAGTGAACCAAGAACTCAACAAAATAAGCAAAGAACTCAAGGATATTCCTGATATTACGCCTATTATCAAAGAAATTCGCAAAAATCGCATCGAGCGAGTCAAAGCCCAACGCGCCATTAATAAAGCCGAAAAAGCCCAAAAAACCATTGAGCGCAAAGCTGAAATTGTCGAAAAACGCAAATCTAAACCTACTTATTTGGGTTCAATAGCCAAAGGTTTAAAATTTGACAACTCGGATGTAGAGAAATTGAAATCAAATAACTTATTGATTATCAATGATTTAAAAGATTTATCTGAGCAAAGTGGTTTTAGCCGCGAAGAACTCCTCTGGTTGAGTTACCACCGCCAAACGGCTACCCTTGACCACTATACACGTTTTCAAATTCCCAAACGCAAAGGCGGTATGCGGGCTATTGCCTCACCCAAAGGCAAAATGCGCCAAGCCCAAAGCTGGGTTTTGGAAAATATTTTGAATAAAATTCCGATTCACGCGGCGGCAGTGGCTTTCCAGAGTGGCAAATCTATTGTGGACAATGCCCAAGCTCATTTGCAAAAAAATGTCTTGATTCGCATTGATTTAAAAGATTTTTTCCCATCCATCAAGTTCCTGAGAGTCAAGGGTTTATTCCAATCTTTTGGTTATAATTCGGGCATTGCCACCGTTTTTGCTTTGATATGTACCGATGCCGCCCGCATTGGCGCAAAACTCGGCGACCAGCAATATTTTGTCGCTTTGAGTGAGCGATATTTGCCGCAAGGAGCTTGCACCTCGCCGGCAATTACCAACATTATTTGCCGAAAATTAGATAATCGCCTTAGCAAATTAGCCGAAAAAATGGGCTTTACTTACACCCGCTATGCCGATGATATGACCTTTTCGCACCCCGATAAAACCGTCGATATCAAACCTTTGTTGGGTTTGGTAAAAAAAATCATTGCCGAAGAAAATTTTGAAATTAATGAGGAAAAAACCCTCATTATGCGCCCGCACACGCGCCAAACCGTAACCGGCATTGTGGTCAATAATGATAAAATGCGTATCTCGAGACGCGATATTCGTCGATTTAGGGCATTTTTGCACCAATACTCACTCAAAGGTGCCGAAGCAATGACCCAACAACTAGGCAAAGACGCTACCCAATACGCCAAAGGTTATTTGGCTTTTGTATCGATGGTCAATCCTACCCAAGCCGAAAAATTCAAAAAAGAATACGCTTGGCTCAACTAGCCTTTACTCAAATGATTCAAAATCATTATGTAACAAATTTTTTAATAATCATTTGGGCGCGATTTCCGGCTGTCGGCAAAGCTAGAGCCTCGCTTGCGCGCCCCTATCCATAGGCTAGGGAAGCAACGCCCTAGCCTATGGATAGGGGCGCGCAAGCGGGGTCTCTCCCTTACGGCTTTCATCCGGCGCGCGATTGTAGTCCGCCAATCCGCAGATGTATCGTATTGATAATCAACTATTTACAAATAAATGGGCAAATTTGACAAAATCATCAAAGAAACACTCAAAAAAGGCTTACCCGAAATTGTGCCTTTACTCACCGGCATCGAGTTTCAAGAAATGCAGATTTTGGAAGTCAAACTTCAAAAAACCATCGAACGCGAAGCTGACTTTTTGCTATTGATTAAGGATAAAAACCAGCAAAAAAGAGTCATTCAGATTGAATTTCAATCTCAAAATGACGACACGATGGCAAATCGGATGATTCATTACAAATCATTAATTTTGAATGAATACCGCTTGCCCAGCACCCAGTTTGTGATTTATTTGGGCAATGACTTTTTGCAAATGAGCTATGAAATCAGCGAAGAGGATTTGCAATATCGTTTTCACTTGATTGACATAAGGAATTTGCCTTATGAAGCGTTTATAAAATCGAGGGCTGTAGGCTCGCTTTTGTTGGCAATTTTGACTAACTTAGGCAAAAAATCACCCGACAAAGCGATTCAAGAAGTAATTGAGCTATTGAAACAAAATCACAAAGGATTGACATTGTCCAAAACCTTGGTTCAACTCAAAATACTCTCAGAATTAAGAAATTTTCAGGCATTAACCAAACAACTTACCAAAAATATGGGCGTAATCATTGACGAAAAAAATACATCTATCTATCAGGATGGCAAAAGCGAAGGTAAAATCGAAGGCAAAATCGAAGGTAAAATCGAAGGTAAAATCGAAGGCAAAACCGAAACAGCCGTAGAAATGCTCAAACTAGGTTTGGCAATTGATTTAATTCAACAAATCACCAAATTAAGCCGAGCCGAGATTCTACAAATAAAAAAAGATATGAATTTGTAACCGATTGATTATCAATATATTACAGATTTAAAAAATATGGGCGTAATCATTGACGAAAAAAATACATCTATCTATCAGGATGGCAAAATCGAAGGTAAAATCGAAGGCAAAATCGAGGGCAAAACCGAAACAGCCGTAGAAATGCTCAAACTAGGTTTGGCAATTGATTTAATTCAACAAATCACCAAATTAAGCCGAGTCGAGATTCTGCAAATAAAAAAAGATATGAATTTGTAACCGATTGATTATCAATATATTACAGATTTCGAAAAATATGGGCGTAGTCATTGACGAAGAATCCCTCTATCCGTATTTTTATAAATTTTACCATTACAAAAGACCATACCCTCCAATTCAAAAGATTTTGGGAGTTAAAAGAATTTTTTTACAAAAATACGGTATAATAAGCGCAAAAATAGCGTACAACTCATTGATTTTGAGTAAATTATTATTTTTTTTAGGTGAGTCGATATATCGGACAAACTCCTAAGGAGTAGTGGATTCTACCTGAGTTGGGTTTTCGGGGTTGGGAAGCACCTCCTCGACCGAAGAATGAGGCTTGGCAAAAAACTGTCTTTGAAAAATGAGAATAATGGCTACACCTACAAAAATAGAAGCGTCAGCTACATTGAAAATAGGCCAAAATGAGTAATAATCGCCCCCAATCAAAGGAATCCAAGTGGGCAAATAACCCTCCCAAATATCCACATAAAACATATCAATCACTTGTCCGTGAAAAAGTGCCATAGGTGGAACGGGGTCTTTGGGAAGATTACCAGAAAGAAAAATCCCATAAAAAGTGCTATCCACGACATTGCCGACTGCACCGCCCAGAATCAAAGCTACACACCATATCAGTCCTTGGTGGGCTTTTCTATCGACCAATATTTTGATATAATAAGCTATACCCAAAGTAGCTACTATCCGAAATATGCTCAACAACAACTTACCATACTCGGCATCGAGTTTCAAGCCAAAAGCCATTCCGGGGTTGAGGATATAATGAATTTTGAACCACTCACCAAATACTTTGATTTGTCCGGCAGGCCCTATTTCCATATTAAAATGTACCCAAAGTTTTACAGCTTGGTCAATCCCAATTATCAACAAACTCAACAAAAAAAACTTCCAATATCTCATCACAAAATAAATTATAAGGGGTTAATTGTCGGTAATCTTTTTTTAAGATTGTGTACTCGACAAAGCTAGGTAATTCTATTATCTCATAATTATTTGATAATGAGCTAGTTATACAAATATTATAAGATGTATCAAGATTTAAAAACAAAATTGCGAACAAATTTACACAAAAATTGGAGATTTTTATGTGCTTGTTCGCAAATTTAAGGGCAAGGTAAGGCTTGCTATGACTTTGGCTCTAGTACCACAAACGGAATAATCATCTCTTCCAAAGACACTCCGCCGTGCTGAAAAGTATCTTTGTAATAATTGACATAATAATTAAAATTGTTTGGGTAGGCAAAAAAGTAATCTTCAATCGCAAACACATACGAGGTGGATACATTGAGCTTGGGCAAAAACAAGCGTTCGGGCTTGCTGGCAGTATAAACATCATCTTCGTCGTAGCTTAGGTTGCGCCCTTGTTTGTAACGCAAATTGGTATTTACATTGCGGTCGCCAATGATTTTGAAGGGACGCTTGACGCAGATTGTGCCGTGGTCGGTTGTGATGACCACTTTTACTTTCTTTTCGGCAAGTTTGCGGAGCAAGTCAAACAAAGGTGAATGTTGAAACCAAGATTTGGTAAGCGAGCGGTAGGCGGCATCGTCGGGCATCAGTTCCCGAATCATATTGACATCGGTGCGGGCGTGCGAAAGCATATCCACAAAATTATACACCAAAGCGTTCAATTGATTATTGAGCAGATTATCTACTTTATCGGTTATCTCTTTGCCTTGAGTTTGGGTAATGATTTTGTTGTAACTAAATTTTACCTCCATTCGATTGCGTTTGAGCTGGCGGCGCAAAAACTCTTCTTCATTGAGGTTTTTGCCCTCTTCATCATCTTCTTGTACCCAAATATCGGGATGGTGTTTTGCCATATCGGCAGGCAGCATACCCGAAAAAATCGAGTTGCGCGCATAGGCAGTCGTAGTCGGCAAAATCGAGAAATAAGATGACTCCTCTTGGACTTGAAAATAATCATCAATAAGCGGCTCTATCACTTTCCATTGGTCATAGCGCAAGTTATCAATCAAAATAAAAAACACCGGCTCTTTGCCCACCAACGGAAACACCTTCTTCTTCAAAAGTTGGTGCGAAAGCAAGGGGCGGTCCACATCAGCATCATTGAGCCAGTCTTCATAATTTTCCTCGATAAACTTGGCAAAATTGGAGTTTGCCTCCGATTTTTGGGTCTCGAGTACTTCTGCCATATCTTTGCTTTCGGCACTCTCGATTTCCAACTCCCAATAAATCAGTTTTTTATAATTTTCAGCCCATTCATCGTGGCTTAGGCGGTCGTTGAGCGCCATACTCAAGTTGCGAAAATCTTGCTGATAGCTTTGGTTGGTTTTTTCGGTGATGAGGCGTTTGTTGTCGAGAATTTTTTTGACCGAAAGCAAGATTTGGTTCGGATTGAGGGGTTTTATCAAATAATCGGCAATTTTTGAACCAATGGCTTCCTCCATAATATGTTCTTCTTCGCTCTTGGTAATCATAATCACCGGAATATGGGGTTTTTGGGCTTTGATTTGTTGGAGGGTTTCCAAGCCGGTCATTCCGGGCATATTTTCATCCAAAAAAATGACATCAAAATTTTCTTCTTGAATTTTGTCCAGTGCGTCTGCGCCACTGTTGACCGGCGTAATTTCGTAGCCCTTATTGTTGAGAAATAGAATGTGTGGTTTGAGCAAGTCAATTTCATCATCTGCCCACAGGATTGAATATTTTTGCATAGTTATTTATCGTTTTGGCGTTTATTATTTATAGTTAAATATCTGATTATCAGTAGATTAAGTATTTATGAGTTTCTGGTTCCTAGTTTCTGGTTTCGAGTTCCTAGTTCCTAGTTTCTGGTTTCGAGTTTGAATAGAACCATCTCGCCATTTCACCATCTCGCCATTTCACCATCTCGCCATTTCACCATCTCGCCATTTCACCATCTCGCCATTTCACCATCTCGCGCCATTTCACCATCTCGCCATTTCACCATCTCGCCATCTCGCCATCAATTATAATCCTTTGATAATCAGTAAGTTATGAGTATAGTAAATATTTTTCAATAAATTTAATGATTTGAAGTTAAAAACTTGCAAAGCCCAACGATAAACTTAAAACGTAAAAAGACGATTTTTAGCTGATTCAAAGCTACATATTATCGATTCAATTTGCCAACTAATTTTCTGAAACTTTATCTTGAATAAATCAGTTTAAGGAAACATCATTATATTTTGAAAGGCTAAGTTTGAGGGCAAATACAAAATCATTTATCAATTAAGTGTTTGATAATCAAGGATTTACACAAAATCTTGATTTTTAGCTAATTGCCTGATTATCAATCTGTTAGTTCTTAAAATCTCGAGCAAACCAAAAAAGATAAAACTATTATGAATGTTAAGAAATTTTTATTAAATTTATAAATTAGTATTAAAGCTAACCGAAATAATATGGAAACTATCGAGCAAAAAAAAACATTTAAAAAGAAATTATTGGAATACTGTCTGCAAGTCCAAAACCAGCGCGTCAATACCGCTCAAGATGCTATTACCAATGCTCAAGAAAGTGCCAAAGAAGAAGACCCGGGTTCGGAGGAGAAGTTTGAGTCGTTTCGTACGCAAATGCAGCAAGACCAAGATATGTTTGCCAAACAACTCAATGATGCCCAAATCGGCTTGAATACCCTGCGCAAAATAGAAGTTGAAAAAGATGTAGATGCCATTCAGTTGGGTTCGGTAGTGATTACCGAAAGCCAAATTTTGTTTATTTCTATCAACATCGGGCAGGTCAAAATTGACAACAAGGTATGCTTTGCCATCTCTACCGAGTCGCCCTTGTTTAGGGCGATGGTAGGCAAAATCAAGGGCGAAACTTTCAGTTTTAGAGACAAGCCGGTCAAAATTATAGATGTATTTTAAGGTAGTTTTTTTATAAATAATTGACCGGGTTCGCCTCTGGCGGATTATCAGCCAGAGGCAGACCCAGTCAATTATTTTAAAAAAGTAAAATACATTTTTTTGAAAAAAATCATTTAATATCCTTAAAAATAAAATTGCCTAATTTGTATATTTCCAATAACCAGAGAATTGCTTATACTATAAGTACTGACAATTTTCTGGTTGCTAAAAATTATTTTAAATAATTGATACAATACTTTGTGAATGTTTTATAACTCGTTGATTATCAAGTATTTACAAAGTTTGTGGTTTTTTAGTTAATTGCCTGATTTTCAATTACTTAATTCATAGTTTCTACCTTTGGCGGAGCAGGGAACTTAGAAACTCGGAACTAAAAACTTCACAGGCTATTGAAATATGCGAATTATAAAACATTTCAACTTTCCCAAGCCTCATAGATTTTGAAACATATTGAGGTCAAAAATTAACGCAAAATACCTTGCAGTACTTCCAATTTTCCGTCAATTTTGGGCAAATTTTGCAATTGCAAGATATGAGCAATCAAAGGATAAATATGAATGTTGCGAAACGGCGGAATCACTTTACCGGCTTGGATTTGCGGTCCTTGCGCATAAAATATTCCTCGCATTTCGGGATGTGTATCCGGGTCTAAACCGTGATAACCGCCAAGCCCCAACTTGTATTTATACTGGCGAGATTTGCGAAACAAATACGGGTGCTTACTCAATAAAACTAGGTCGCCAATTTTTTCATTGTCGCGGTAGTGCAGGTGGGCGGGAATATCTTTTCGCCAATAGGTCGAGAAATAAGCCGAGTCTTGTTGCAAAAGTGTATAGGCTTGTTGTAGCTTTCGCGGCGATTGGCTATAAATATGTACTACTTCGCCACTATAAGCTACTTGCAAACCCGAAGTGCGCAAATTGGCTTTTTCCATAAAATAGATGCTGTTTGCCTCGTTCATTTCTGCCTCAATCATTCCGTGGTCTGAGACAAGTATCACATTGACCGGCAACTTAAGCTCTGCCAAACCACGCATCAAATCGCCCAACAAGGAGTCCAACTCGGCTACTGCCTGACCAATTTCGGCACTTTCGGGACCGGCATTGTGTCCTACATCATCGGTCAAGGAAAAATACAAACTAATAAAATGTGGGCGTTGCGACTCCGGCAATCTAAGCCAGTCCAAAGTTTGCTTGATTCTTTGCGAATTAGGGATTTGTCCATCATAATTGTAATAATAAGTCGGAAACTCGCCCTTGATAGGAGCTTCCGAACCCACCCAAAAAAAAGAAGCCGATTTTAAGCCGTTTTGCTGGGCAAGTTGCCAAAGCGGAACACCGTCATAAAATTGGGCATCTTGTACTTTGGTGCGGTCGGAAATGCGATAAAGCAAACCCCTACGGGTATCGTAAAAAGAATTATCAACCAAACCGTGCGTAGCCGGATACATACCCGTAACGATGCTGTAATGATTGGGAAAAGTAACACTCGGAAAACAAGGCAACAAGGCTTCGGCTTGAGTACCGTTTTGAATAAATTTTTGAAAATTGGGTGGCTGAAATCGCCTTACATAATCATATCTAAAACCATCAAAAGAAATCAGCAGTACATATGGTCTTGATTCGGAGGTAAATTGCGCATAGATAGTCTCTGAGGCATTGATTAAAAACAAGCCTAGCAACAAGAATCTTAGCATAAAATCAAAGGTTTGTGGGTTTTTTTATTGATAAGTCAATTTTACTTTTAACTCCAAAGTTGCTTAAGTGTTGGGTAAGTTTGGTTAAATTATTTTTAAATCATTGGTAATCATCGCTTTATATATTTTAAGCCAAGCCCGAAAGATTAGGTTTTATTTTTAAAGATAATTGTTTTAAATTGTTGTCATTAAATTGTGTTTAATTTACTGATAATCAGCTATTTACGAGCTATTTGCTTTGCAAAAGGGCTATCCTTGATTGTATAGTAAATGAGAATTGGGTAAAAAAATATAAAA
>JALONJ010000006.1 GCA_025455045.1 Microscillaceae bacterium
CAACTGGAACTTATTTTGGGATATGAAAATCGTTTTCTTAACGGCTTACAACATCATCAAAGGCGAGAAAAACGCTTACTAAGCCGAAACGGTGCTATTGAAAAATCGCGATAGTTTAAATTGTTGATAAATATGAACCCTCATTTGCGCAAGCAGATGAGGGTTTGGTTTTTGGGGGAAGATTTTTTTCTGTTGTGGGTATATAGATTAATGCCAACCAATTTTAGAAGCTGTCTTAAAATGGTATTAATGGTAATTTCAAAATTTGGTATTTTGAATTTCTATAGTAATCTAAATTATTTTTTATTAATTTGTAAAACCCTGATAATCTGATAGTTATAAAATAATCAGTTTACCCACATTTTTAATCCCTTGATAATCAATGACTTAGATATGTCAAAGCGGGAATTGCTGTCTCTGGTCTCGCCTCTGGCTGATAATCAAGTAGTTATACATTTCCTAATGCCCAATTATTAATTCCTAATGCCCAATTATTAATTCCTAATGCCCAATTATTAATTCCTAATTCCTAAGATAGTATCTTGCGCCAGTTTTTCTTTTTTATTTTTTATTCACAAGCTTGGAATAGTAGGGTTAAAAAACCACTTTTGATTGAGCGCATAAGTAATGAGTTAGTTATAAAATGTGCTGGTGTGCTGATGTAATACATTGATTATCAATTATTTAATAATTAATATTGTTTACTTTATTTTTAAATAATAATTAATATTGTTTACTTTATTTTTAAATCATTCCTAAGGACAAAAAATGAGGGTCAAAAAAACTTTTTTTGACTTTTGTAATATTTATCATCTCCTTGGGTAATCCTGATAAATGAAAAAAAATAAGCAAAATACAAAAACTATGAAAAACCCCTTGTTCGTTATATTATTTCTACTAAGCACTTATAGCCAAAGTTGGGCGCAGAGCGACAAACTTGTTCAATCGGATATTAAAGAAGTAACTGTCTTTTTGAACCGCGCCCAAGTCGTCAATGTCGCCAAAGTCGCGCTTGCCTCGGGCATTACCAACCTGATTTTTGAGGGTTTATCGACCAAAATTGACAAGCAAAGTATTCAAGTAAGTGCCAAAGGCAACTTGACCATTATGTCGGTACGTCATCAAATCAATTATCTGAAAAACCAAGCCAAAGCCCAAAAAATCAAAAATTTGGAAGATTCTTTAGATTTTTATACCGAAAAATGGAGCTATGCCGATGCCCAAAAAAAGGTTTTAAACAATGAGAATGAACTTATTTTGGCAAACAAATCCATTGGCGGCGATGGTGTAGGAGTATCAGCCCAAAAACTCAAAGAAGTATCGGACTTTTACCGAACTCGCCTTTTGGAAATTCAAAATACACTTTTGGGTTTAGAAAAAAGCATTAAAAATTATAACCAACGTCTTACGCGCCTGCGCCAGCAAATCGAGGAAGCCAACCGAGATGCCAACAAACCCACCAGCGAAGTGGTAGTGAGTGTCAAAGCCGAAAATGCGTTGAGTACTGAGTTTGAATTGAATTATATAGTTGTCGATGCCGGTTGGCAACCCATTTATGATTTGCGTGCCAAAGATACCCAAAGCCCCGTGCAGTTGAGCTACAAAGCCAATGTGTTCCAAAATACCGGCGTGGCTTGGGACAATGTCAAAATCACTTTGTCCACCGGCAACCCTACCCAAAGCGGTGTAAAACCTGAGTTGAGTACTTGGTATGTCAATTTTTATAACCCTTATGTGCAACGAGAAGTTGTCAAAAATCGTGGGCGATTCGACAATGCCAAAAAATCTGCCGACCGTGGCGCACCGGCTTCTATTAGTACAACCGATGCCGATGTGGAAGACGAAGAAGTAGCCCGAACCATAGCCGACCTTACTACGGTCAGCGAATCGGCTTTTGCTACTACTTTTGAAATATCAATTCCTTATTCTATCCCTTCTGATGGTAAGCCTCAATTGGTGGACATCAAAAACTACGACCTCAAAACCAAATATGCCTACAGTGTAGTACCTAAAATGGACTATGATGTATTTTTGTTAGCCAAAATTACCGGTTGGGAAGACTTGGGGCTTCTTTCGGGCAAAACCAATATTTATTTTGAGGGTACATTTGTGGGTGAATCCTACTTAGATGCCCAAAATGTAAAAGATACTTTGGCGGTGTCGCTGGGGCGCGATAAGAAAATTGTGGTCAAACGCATCAAAATTCAAGATTTGAGTAGCAAAAAATCGATTGGCACCAATATCAAAGAAGAATTGGGCTTTGAAATCAATGTCCGCAACACCAAAAAAGAAGCTGTCAATCTGACCATCGAGGAGCAATACCCAATCGCCAAAGACAGCCAAATAGAAGTAGAGTTGGTAGAAGCCCAAAATGCCGAAATCAACCCAATAAGCGGCAAAATCACTTGGCGAATCACGCTCAACCCCGCCGAAACCAAAAAACTGACCCTGCGCTATAGCCTCAAATATCCCAAAAACAAAACCATTACCTTTGAATAAGCAATCGGAATAAAAGCCAAAAGGAGTGACAATCCCACTCCTTTTTTTATAAATGACTGATTATTAAGTAGTTATGAATTAATTGCTATGTATCAAGAACCAAATAATGCTTACAATATTTTTTGATAATCTATTGACGTGTCCGCCTCTGGTGGAATATCAATTACTCACACCTCCGGCACGCGGGCAAGGGCTTGTTCCAAATCGGTAATCAATACCTCCGAATCTTCGAGACCAATGGCTATTCTGACCATTTGCCAGTTTAATCCGTTGAGGGGTTGATCTTCCGAAGTTACCAAACTACACGCCGGAAATACCAAAGACTCATAGCCACCCCACGAAACAGCCAGCAAAAAACGTTGTAAGGAATCGCAAAAAGCTTCAATATCTGCGATACTTTTAGCCTTGAGTTGAATGGTAAACAAACCACTTGCGCCTTGCATCTGTTGGTGGGCGAGGTCAAGTTGCGGATTTTGGGGCAAAAAAGGGTAATAAATTTTCTCAATTTTGGGATGATTTTGCAAAAAATCAATAACCTGAGCCGTAGTAGCACTGATTTGTTTGAGGCGAATGGGCAAAGTTCGCAAGCCTCGCAACAAAAGCCAAGCATTAAAAGGGGCAAGCATCGCCCCCAAAGTCATATATTCACCATAAAAAATCTTTTGCAACATTGCTTTGCTACCACACAGCACACCTGCCATCGTATCACTATGCCCCGAAATATACTTAGTAGCCGAATGAACTACCAAATCAACCCCCAAATCAATCGGTTTTTGGTACAAAGGCGTGGCAAAACTATTGTCAATCATTGTCCAAAGCTGGTGTTGCCGCGCCAGTGCCACTACTTGCGCAATATCTTGCATTTCATAAGTCCACGAATTGGGGCTTTCCATAAACAATAGTTTGGTATTTGGCTCAATCGCTTGCGCAAAATTTTGAGGATTTGTGCCATCGACCATAGTAGTTCGAATCCCAAATCGGGGCAAAAAAGTTGTAAAAAGTTTGTTAGTCCAACTATAAGGTTTGCTTACCGATACAATATGGTCGCCGGATTGTAAGTTTGCCATTACGCCTGCCGCTACCGCCGCACTACCACTCGCAAACAACAAACAATCTTCTGCCCCTTCCAAAGCCGCCAGTTTGCGGCGCAATATATCGCCAGTCGGGTTGTGTCCGCGTGTGTAAAAAGGTTCTTCGGATTCTTGGCGAATTTTCCGGCGCATTTCAGCTACCGTAGGCGAGCAAATCATTGCCGTCTGAAAAATTGGCGGTGCCAAAGCGTGAAAATACTGTTCACGTTCTTCGCCCAATTCATTGATAATATAACTTATATCCACTGCGCAGTATTTAATAAGAATTTGATAAGTAATGGGTTAAGGAATGATTACAAAATGAAATTGCCTATTTGTGATCATTTCGGTTTATGTGCCAAAGACCTCGGTCTTTGTCCTTGTATCTCTCTCCGCCTCACTGTTCTAAGATTATGTAATACTGTGCTAGGCTTCCAGTCTAGCACAGTATTACCTGCCCTAGCACACTGAGGAATTACTTGATTATCAGATATTTAAGTGTTTTCTTACATTCAACCACCCATACCTATACTCCGCTTCGCAGAGGAAAACGAGACGGTTTCGGAATCGTAGGCACAAGCATCGCTTCGCTAATGCTTGCGCCACTGGGGCGCAATCTCTCCATTTTTTTAAGATTTTTTACTCACCAAGCGATTAAAAATTTCTTCTTTCTGGGGGCGACCAACTGTAATCATTTTATTTCCCACTTTGATTTCATTGCCCATAATGGACTCTATTTTATTCAAATTGACTATAAAAGATTTTTGTACGCGCATAAATTGCGAAATAGGTAATAGGCTTTCTTCAAAGGATTTGAGTGGCTGGAGTGTCATTAGTTTTTGGTGAGCCGTATAAACCATCGAATAATTTTGCATTGCCTCGACATACAAAATCTCAGCAAGCATCACTTTTTCGTAGCGTTTGTCGCATTTGATAAATATAAAATCATTATTAATTGACTGACTATCAATAAATTGTGGCTTATTCTTCAATTGCCAATAGTCGTAGGCTTTGCTCACTGCCTTATGAAATCGCTCAAAAGTAATGGGTTTGACCAGATAATCAATAATATCCAATTGATAGCCCTCGAGAGCAAAGTTGGGATAAGCTGTCTGAAATATCACCAAAGGTGGATTTTTGAGGCTTTTTAAAAAGTCGATGCCGGTCAAATAAGGCATTGAAATATCCAAAAACATTAAATCAACTGATTCGGTTTGGATACTATTTTGAGCCGAAAGTGCATTTTCGAACGCGCCTACATTTTCTAAAAAATCAATTTTAGCTACATATTTTTCTATGCCCTCACGCGCGAGTGGCTCGTCGTCGATGATGATACATTTCATAATGAATTGATAATCAAGGTATTATGAGTTTTTTGATTTTATTCTATTTCAATAATTTTTTGGCAAAATTGGGGCTTTCGGGATTGACTTCAATGGTTTGATTGAGTGGATTTAATACAACATCCAAACCTTCTAAAGGAATTACGCCCAACAATCCTTCACTATTGCCGGGCAAAACCATTGCATCCACCGAAGTTCGGCGGTTTTTAAAACGAACCTCCACAGGTCCTACTATCTCGAATCTTAACGGAGAGCCATCGGCTGATTCGGTTACTTTTTCTTCAATTACACGCAAATCCAATTGGGCTTTTACATTTTCATTGATTGCCAACATAAATGCCCCTGTATCGACTAGCGCGGCAACAGCCATCTTTTTAATTTGGTCTTTGGTAATAAAACTTTTTCTTGATAAGGCAATATCATCACTGTTTAATAACTCGATTTCAGTTCTAATTAAACCCATATTTTTAAATATTTTTTAGGCAATTTACGCAATTTTTAATTCCCAAGAAATGTCTGAGCAATCGGTATTTTTTGAGATTTGGAGGTTTGTAAAACTAAATCCACTCGATAAATCGAGGCTTCATTCCTAATTTTCAAATCATATTGATTCGGATAAGACAAAGCCAAGCGTTTTTGAAGATTGACTAAGCCGACTCCACCCAAGTTATTGTCAATCAATCGGTTATGATTTTCTTTGCTGTTTTCAACATTAAAATACAGACATTCATTTTCTATTTTTAATTCAATTTTTATCCAATTTTTTTTATCATAAAAATTAGAAATATGTTTGAAGGCATTTTCAACAAAGGTCAATAATAACAAAGGCATTATTTCTATATCTAATTGATAATCAGGTAGTTGCAATTCTATCTCAATGTTTTTGCCTTTCCTGATTTTTTCCATTTCGGCATAGTTGCGGATGTAGGCAAGTTCGTGTGCGAGCGGGATTTTGTCGGTTCCGGTTTCATACAATTGATAGCGCAACATCTCCGAAAACTTAGCCAGCATTTCTTGGGCTTGTGCCGGATTTTTGTCAATCAAATGAAAAATACTATTGATGGTATTGAACAAAAAATGCGGGTTGATTTGGGCTTTGAGGAATTTGAGTTCGGTTTCAAATTTTTCTTTTTCTAAAACTCGATTGCGTTTTTCGCTCTGAAAGCGGTCAAGAATTACCCGCCCGCTTGCCAGCAAAGTGGTCGAAAAAACCGTAATCAAATAACCCGCCGTAATTTGATAATCCCAGCGATTGAAATAATGAGCAATCATATCATTGGGAAATAAACAAACTGCCGGCTGCAAACCTGCCAAAATCATTCGCGCTCCCGCTTCAAGCATTACAAAATAACTTAGCCCAAACCATAGATAATGATTTTGGTATAAAAGCCTTGGAATTAACAAAAAAACAGTGAGATAAGCCGAAATAATTTGCACAATGACCAAAATCAGGATAAAAATTCCGTGTTCACGACTAAATTCAAATTGATTTTGTGGGCTTAAATCTTGGGCAAAAATAATCGCCCAAAATAAGCCGTAAGCCAGCCAAAATAAGATGTGGTAGAAAATAGTATACACAAGGCTGATTTTCATTTTCTGAGTTTTTAAATCAAATATTGCCACAAAAATTCTGAAATTTCCAAGAAAATTCAATTTTTATTTACCAAATCCTTATTTTAAATGAGCAAACCGCCCAAATCAAGGATTATCTCCCAAAAACAATCCCTCAATCCAAAATCAGTAATCTTTAATTTGTAATCAGCAATTATCACCCTTTCATCAATGCTTTAGGAAACCTCATCAATCTAATTTCAGCAAATCATTCATTTCCTTGAATTTTGAGGCATAAATTCAAAATCAAGATGAAAAAATATTGGCAATCAATTATTTGGATAGGCATTTTAGGCTTGGTCATTTTTGGCATCACGAGTACCTTATTGGGCAATCGCGCCAAGCAAGCCGAGCTTATCCAACAAAGCAAAGTAGTAAACAAAGTGAGTTTTGAAACCCTCAAAATCTCAAAAAAAACCATTCGTCAGCACTTGACTACTACCGGGATTTTGACTGCAAATCAAACCCTTGAGTTACTTTCAGAAACGGACGGGCGCATTACCAAAATTTATTTTGACCTCCACGACCGCGTAAATGCTGGACAAATCTTAGCCGAAGTCGAGTCGGATATTAAACAAACTCAAGTAAAACTCGCCGAACTCAATTATCAAAAAGCCCAACGCGATTTTGCGCGTTATGAAGCATTGCACAAAAATCAAAATCTTTCGGAATATGATTTGGAAAATGCACGTTTGCAAATGCAAAATGCTGAAAATCAATTGATTATCACAAAAAAACAATTGCAATATACTTTTATCAAAAGCCCGATTGCGGGCAATATCACGCAAAAAAATATCGGCTTAGGCAATGTATTGCAATTAGGTACACCTTTGGCAAAACTGACCGACATCAGCCAACTTCGCTTGCAAGTCTTACTTGCGCCCCAAGACCTCGCCCAGGTGAGGGTGGGTACGCAGGTAGCCATCCAAGTGCCAACTCGCCAAGGTGAAAATTTGCAAGGATTTATCAAATCAATTGGCGTGCAAAGTACCGAAGCCGGAAGCTTTCCGATAGAAATTATTTTACAAAATAATCTCCAAAACCCACTGCTTGCCGGAATGAACGCTCAAGTAATTTTTGCTGAAAATGAATCACGCTCGGCGACGATGATTCCGCGCTCGGCTTTGGTGAGTGAAAAAGATAAATGGACAGTTTTTGTCTTAGAAAATGGCAAACCTATACGCAAAGTCGTGGATTTGGGCGAAGAATCGGGCGAAGAAATTGAAATTATCGCGGGCTTGCGAGAAGGCGAAACCTTAATTGTGAAGGGACAGCAGAATATAAAATAAACGCCCCACCCAACCCTCCCCGGAAGGGAGGGCTTAAAATCAATTGATTGTAAAATTAATAATTAGATAAAAATCTTGCCCATCAAAAAATTCCCCCTCCGGGGGCTAGGGGGCTTTAAATCATCAAATAATATGACCATCACCGAATTATCCATCAAAAGACCAATTTTAATTATTGTCTTTTTTATTGTAACAACTTTGTTGGGCATTTTTGCCTTGGGACAATTGAAATACGAATTGTTGCCCAAAATCAATGCGCCCTTTGTAACCATTATGAGCATTTACGCGGGTGCTTCGCCCAGCGAAATTGAGAATAGCTTAACCAAAAAGATTGAAGATGCCATAGCGGGAGTCAGCAAAATCCGGCGCATTACTTCGCGCTCCAATGAAGGCTACTCGATTATTGGCATCGAGTTTATCCAAGATTCCGATTTAGATGAAGCACTGCAAGATGTGCAACGGGCGGTCAATCAGATTTTGCCCGAATTGCCTTCGGGAGCAAAAACGCCTTCCGTGGATAAATATTCCTTGTCAGATTTGCCCATTTTACGCTTGGCAGCCACGGCTAATATTTCCCAAACTGCTCTTTATCAATTAGTTAAAGATCAAATCAAGCCTCGATTATCGCAACTCAAAGGCGTAGGGCGAATTCAATTGATTGGGGGCGAAGAACGCGAAATTAAAGTGTATTTGGATGAGGAAAAATTAAAATTTCATCATATTTCTGCCTTGCAAGTGGTAGATATTTTGCAAAAATCCAATTTAGAAATTCCGATTGGTAATATCAAAGCCATCGATGCTGAATTTGGCTTGCGCTTGAGTGGAAAAATCAATCAATTTGAAACACTTAAAAACCTGATAATCAGTCAATTACCCGATGGTAGTAAAATTTATTTGAAAGACATTGCCGAAATCAAAGATCAAATCAAAGACGACCGCACCCTCAATCGCCTCAATCAACAAGCGGCTTTGGGCATCACCATTCAAAAACAAGGCAACGCCAATGCCGTAGAAGTATCGGCAAAAATAAAAGCCGAACTAGAAAAAATTACCCAAGAATATGCCAAAAATCAAATTCATTTCGAGATTGCCGCCGACAGTTCTGAATTTACTTTGAAAGCTACCGAGGTGGTTTTCAAGGACTTACTGATTGCCATTGTTCTGGTCGCAATTGTGATGCTGGTCTTTTTGCACAGCCTACGTAATGCTTTGATGGTGATGTTGGCGATTCCTACTTCTTTGGTTTTTGCTTTTATTGGAATGTGGCTGATGGATTTTTCTTTAAATCTAATGACTTTGTTGGCTATGAGTTTGGTGATTGGGATATTGGTAGATGACTCGATTGTAGTTTTGGAAAATATTTATCGTCATCTCGAGATGGGCAAAGATTCGCGCACCGCCGCCTTAGACGGCAGAAACGAAATCGGGTTTTCGGCTTTATCTATTACCTTAGTGGATGTAGTGGTTTTTTTGCCTTTGGCGTTTGTGCCGGGCATCACGGGCGGTTTGGTCAAAGAATTTGCCTTGGTAATTGTGGTTTCTACGCTGGCGAGTTTGTTGGTTTGTTTTACGCTTACGCCGATGTTGGCTTCGCGTTTTGCCAAATTAACGCATTTATCGAGTAAAAATTTATTTGGCAAAATTGCTTTATTTTTTGAGAAACAAATCGAGCATTTCACCCATTTTTATCTACGAATTTTAAAATTCAGCCTCCAACGCCGTTGGTTGATTTACACTCTTTCCTTGACTTTATTGATAGCTTCTTTTGCCTTGGTAACGGAAGGATTTATCGGGGGCGAATTTATTACTTCTTCCGACAAAGGTGAAATTGCGGTAACGGTAGAATTGCCGACAGGAACTAAATTCCTGACTACCAATGAATTAGCAAAAAAGTTTGAAACACAAATCAGTAAAATTCCCGAAGTCAAAAAAATCTTAACTTCAGTAGGTGTAGCTTCCGACCCATTTTTTGGCGAAAGCCAAGGCGCGAATCAACTGGAAATGAACGTTAGTTTGACCGATAAAGAAGAACGCACCAAATCGGTTTTGCAAGTTTCGCAAATGATTCGAAATTTGATTTTGCAAGAGCCGGGCGCAAAGGTAAAAGTTGCTCCCATTGGTTTGATTGGCGCAGAAGCCACGCCTATTCAATTGTTGATTTCGGGCGCAAACCGCGACAGTGTTCTCGCGGGCGCGGAAAAATTGAAAGATTTGATTGAAAAAATTGAAGGCACCGATGATGTGCGCCTCTCGGTGCTTTCGGGCAAACCCGAATTGGATATTCGCATCAACCGCGAGCGTTTGGCGAGTTTGGGTTTGACTTTGGAAGAAGTTGGTACGGCTTTGCGGGTGGCGATGACCGGCTTTGATGACCTGAAATTTAGAGTCGGCGATACGGAATTTCCCTTGCGTGTCCAACTCGCGCCCAATGACCGCGCCCGTACCGAGCAATTGGCAAATCTGACTTTAATCAATCAAAAAGGAGAAAGTATTTACTTGAAGCAAGTAGCTGATATTCAACGGATTACCTCGCCAAGTGCTTTAGAAAGAAGAAATAAAAATGCTTCGGTAATGCTATTCTCGAAGGCAATTGGCAAATCGGTCAATACCATTGGCGAAGAAATCAAGGCAATTTTAGCCAAAAATCCTTTGCCCAATGGAGTCAATCTCACCTATGAAGGCGATTTGGAATTGGCAGACGATTCATTCACCTATTTGGGGTTGGCACTATTAGCAGGGATAATTTTTGTGTACCTGATTATGGTTGCTCTGTATAATTCGTTTTTGTATCCTTTGGTGGTCTTATTTTCCATTCCGGTTGCCTTGATTGGCGCATTACTCGCACTCGCGCTCACGATGAAAACCTTGAATGTATTTTCAATTTTTGGAATTATAATGCTCTTGGGTTTGGTGGCAAAAAATGCCATTTTATTGGTGGATAGGGCAAATGAATTAAAAAGCCAAGGTCGAAATGCTTTGTATGCTTTATTAGATGCCGGAAAAACCCGTTTGCGCCCGATTTTGATGACCACCTTGGCAATGGTAATCGGAATGTTGCCTTTGGCACTTGGCACAGGCGCGGGCAGTGAATTTAACTCGGCTTTGGCTTGGGTTTTAATCGGCGGTTTGACTAGCTCTATGTTTTTGACTTTAGTTTTAGTCCCTTCGGTTTATTTGGAATTTGAATATTTTTTAAAATTATTTCAAAAGAAAAATAAAAAACAAAATCAAGCAAAAAATCATAAGCCATTGATTATCAAGCAATTAACAAATATTGGGGTTTTATTATTAATCTTAATTTTTTCCCAAAACTTGTTTGCGCAAAAACCCTCACCCCAGCCCTCTCCAAAGGAGAGGGAGAAAAAAACTCCCCTCTCAGTAGGAGAGGGGCAGGGGGTGAGGTTGAATTTAATAGAAGCCGAAGCCCTCGTCAAAGCCCAAAACCCCGAACTCAAAAACGCCCAAAAAGACGTTCAAAAAGCCAATTTTACGATTCAAGAAGCGCGGGGGAATTATTTGCCTACCCTCAATTTTCAGGGAACTTACAATCGTAATTTAAAACCCCAAGTTTTCTTTTTGCCCGCCAATACATTTGACCCTACGGCTGACCCCAACCGCTTTCAATCCATCGCGGCATCAGCTAAAAATGTTTATCAAGGCGGTTTGAATTTTAGTTTGCCATTATTACAGTTTGAAAATCAGCCGATTATGAAAACTGCGCGCTTGACTAGACAAAGCGCGGAATTAAATTTGACTGCCCAACAATTGCAAAAAGTTGCCGAAGTCCGGCGGGCTTATTATGCCGCTTTGTTGGCGAAAGCCCAATCAGCATTTGTATTGGAAAATTTAGAAAGGCAAAATCAAGTTTTGAATGAGTTGCGAAATCGCCTCCAATTAGGTTTTTTGAGTGAGTCAGATACTTTGCCAGCGTACATTCAAGTCGAGAATTTGAAACCGCAAATCCTCAAAGCCGAAAATGCTTACAAAATCGCCGAAGCCCAATTGAAATTACTCTTGGATTTGCCCGCCGAGCAAGAAATTACTTTGACCGATGAATTAGTTTTACCAACTCAAGTCATTGATAATCAGACAATTGAAAAAATAACTAATCGCCCTGATTTGCAAAACCTGCGCTTGCAAAGCGAGTTGTATTTTCAACAAATTAAAATTGAAAAAGCCCGTTTGTTGCCTAATTTACAATTTATTGCCCAATACGCTTGGCTCACCCAAGCCGAAGATTTTAAGTTGGGCAACTATACTTGGGTCAATACCCAACTCATTGGTTTACAATTGAATGTGCCGATTTTTAATGGATTTCGTGGCACAAAAAAGATTCAACAAATCCAGATTCAACAACAACAAGCCGAAATCCAATATCGTTATGCCACGCGCCAAGCCGATTTGGAAGTGGAAACTTACTCGAGAAATCTAAGGGAAATTGGGCAACAAATTTCATTGCAGGCAAAAGTGATAAGTGTTGCCGAAAGGTCATATAATTTAATCAAAGACCGATTGATGCAAGGTTTGGCAAAACAAGGTGAACTCCAAGATGCTGAACTGGCTTTGCGCCAAGCAAAAAGCAATCGTATTGAACTGATTTACAATTACTTAACTACCGAGGCTGAGTTGAAACGAGCGAAGGGAATGTAAGATTTCGGATTGGGGATTGGCGATTTCGGATTGCAGATATACTATTGGGTGCATTTCAAATTTACGTTTTAAGACCTCACCCCTGCCCTCTCCTCTGAGAGAGGGAATCTAAGGAATAAATTTGAAATGCACCCTATACTATTTTGTCATTTTGAGGAACGAAGATTTTTAAGCTCTGAATTTAGGGTTATCAATTTTCAATTAAATAGATATAAAGCATTGATAATCAATTGTTTATATGGCTTTAAAAATGCTTATTTTTATTCAATTGCTTAAAAAAATGTATATGCTAGAGATTAATAATTGTACAATTCTGATAATTCAAAAAACTATGTGTTTCTATGTGTCTATTTGGTTAAAAAATAAAACCCTACTAATCAGGTATTTAAGTATCTTTTCAAAATTAGTTTAGGTTAATCCTGTCAGGTTTTAAAAACCTGACAGGATTTAATCAATTGATTATCAGTGATTTATATATATTTTAAATAAATATAAACTAAATATGAATGGGGTGCATTTCAAATTTACCACCTTACTTCCTCTCCTTCGGAGAGGGCTAGGGTGAGGCAATAGAAACGCGTAAATTTGAAATGCGCCCTATGAATGAGTACTTACATAAATTTAATTTAAAATAAAGATAATTCAATGACTTATTAGCCCTAAATCAAATGAATAGCTATCAAAAAATATTAAATCAAGCCAACCCTTATTTGCAGGGTTTTGAATTGGCTTGGCAGAACTTCGAAGCCTTAGAAAAGAAATATCGCCCCAAGCGAAAACCAATAAAATACATAAAATACTCAAAATCAAATACTTAATGAAAAATTGGCAAAATATATTCGGTCTTAGCTTGTTAGGAATAGCAGTATTTTGTTGGATTGCAGTCCCGATTTTACCCTTTTTGGGTTGGCATTGGGGCTTGACTACCGCCCTTGTTTCGGGCTTATTTGTCGCGGGCGAAGTATGCTTTGCCTTTTCATTGATTTTTTTAGGCAAAGAATTTATCGCAAGAATCAAGCAAATTTTTAAAATAAATTTTAAATCAAAAAAACAAATAAAAAATGAATAAACTATTGAAAATCAGCATTTTAGTAATTTTAAATTTAGGCTTTTTTGCCCAAGCAAAAGCTCAAGATGCCAAGGCTATTGTAGGCAAATGGCTGGTGAAAGACCAAGATACCAAAGTTGAAATTTATGCCCAAAACGGCAAGTATTTTGGCAAAATTGTGTGGGAAAAAGACCCTAAAAATCAGGAGTTTGTGGGCAAAATTTTGATTAAAAATCTGGTTTTTGAAAAAGGATTTTGGCAAAAAGGCGAGATTTTAGACCCCGATACCAGCAAATTTTATCCTTGCGAATTGAAATTGGTTAACAACCAGAAAAACCTGCGATTGAAAGCCTTTTGGGGAATATTGTCATTCAGTGAGGATTGGACTAAAACGAATTAGAGCTTTTATCAAAACCTTAAAACTTAATTATAGAAAATCAATACTTCGGACAGTTTTTATAAGTAATTGACTGTGTCTGCCTCTGGCTGATTATCCGCCAGAGGCGGACAAGTTCCTTTAAAGTATTATCAAGCACTTAACAAAAAACTCGGAAAAGAACCTCCGCCTCTGGCGGAGCAGGGGCTTAGAAACCAGAAACTGTCCGAACTATTGACTCAAAACTGCCTCAAATAACTTAGTTTAGCAATTATATGGTCTTCTATCTGCTTGATTTTCAAGGCACTGACGAAACTACGATGATTATAAACAATGTATAAGAACGAAAGTGGCTGGTATTTCTCCGTTGGTGTTTAGAAAAACGCTGACACATTTAAGAAAATCACTAGACTTAAGGATTCAGTGTTTTTCGAAACCAAAAACCTCTCTGCACATTTCTACCATTTAGAATAAATACCAAAATAGAATATAACTTATTGGCTATCAGTTACTTATCTATCAACTGCTTTCACTCAAATCTGTATTAAAAAACAAACAAAATAAGGCTCTGTCGTTAATTTGGTTAATTCATAGTAATTTTTCAAGATAATTTAAACCCTAAGGGTTTTAAAAACCCTTAGGGTTTGGACTCAATCCCCAAATTAACGATTGAACCCAAAATAAATTATAACTCATTGATAATCAATATCTTAAATAAAATTAACTGGTTCACAAAGAGTTGTTGGTCTCGAGAAATACAGGCTTCAACATTCAGCATTTGTCTAAAATTCGCCAGCATTTTTCTAATCCCAACAACGACATAAAAGGCGAATTTTCAAGTAATTAAAAAACTACTCACTCTACATTATTCACTATTCATTATTCATTACTAAAACATTTCAAAAGATGTTCTATATCCTAGCCTTGTAGCTTACTTTGCAAAAAATTAATCATAATCTTGGCGGCTTCCTTAATCCACACAATAGATTCATTGATTTGTTGTGGGGTAGTAGCGGTATTTTGCAACAAGAGCTTACCGTGTTCGATTTCGCTCTCGATGGCTTTTACTTCTAAAAGCTGAATGGTAGCTCGAATATTATGTGCCAATTTGCGAAGTTTTTCCGCATCTTTGGTACGCAAAGCGAGGGCATACTCGGTGGATAAATCTTCAAACATTTTGATAGCCAGTTCATTGTAGCGTTTAATAAAAGCTTTGTTGCCATTAGATATTTCAATTACTTTTTTGTAATTGATATTTTCAGGGGAAATCATCAAGAGAAGAGTGTCGTGGGTTTTTTGAAAATTCATTTCAAGGGTATTTGTATTGAGAGTCATATTTGTTTTCAAATTTCGGGTGATTTTGGTATATAAATCTTGCGGATTGAAAGGCTTGGTTAGGTAGTCGTTCATACCGGCTTGTCGTACTTTGTGTTTTACTTCTGCCATTGCCGAAGCAGTAAGGGCAATAATGGGCAAGTCTTGGTATTTTTTGCCTAATTGTCTGATCAAAGTTGCCGATTTATAGCCATCCATAATCGGCATTTGCAAATCCATCAATACGACATCATATTCATTTTTTTGCACCATTTCAATTGCCTCCAAGCCATTGAGAGCAAAATCTAAGGCGGCGTTCCACTTGTGCAAAAACTGGGCGGCTACCAAGCGATTGAGTTCATTGTCCTCGACTAACAAAATGTTGGCTTGGTGCAAATTGTATTGAGTATAATCGACTAAAATAAGTTGCTCGGCAGTAGTAATGCGACTGGGGTTGCCTTTGCGCAAGCGCAATTTAAAATAAAACTTTGAACCAATGCCTACTTTGCTTACTACTTGAATAGTACTGTTTTGCAATTCTAGCAGATTTTTGGTGATGGACAAGCCCAGCCCGGTGCCACCAAATTTGCGGGTAGTATCGCTTTCCGCTTGGGTGAAGCTGTTAAAAATCTCATTGAGTTTGTCCGACTCGATGCCAATGCCGGTATCATTGACCGCAAAGTCGATGATTTCAAATTCTCCTTCTTCTTGGTTGAGGGCTACATCAATGGATACATAGCCTTGGGGCGTAAATTTGATGGCATTATCAATCAAATTGGTCAAAATTTGGGAGATGCGCACCGAATCACCCACCAAAACCGGATTGATTTTGGGGTCAATGTTGATACGAATTTCAATGCTTTTTTCGTGGGCTTTGTATTGCAAACCCTCGACAATCGCCTCAATCAGCTCTGTCAAAACAAAATCAGCCTCTTCAAAAACCAATTTACCGGCTTCAATTTTATTAAAATCCAAAATATCATTAATCAAAGTCAATAAATTTTCTGCCGAAAACTTGAGCGTATTCAAAGCCTGAATTTGGTCGGGGCGTGGGTTTTCTTGCAAAAGCAAATGCGTGAGCGCAATTACGGAGTTCATCGGAGTCCGAATTTCGTGGCTCATTGTCGACAAAAACTGCATTTTGGCATCGGCATTTTGCTCGGCGCGGCGTTTGGCTTTTTTGAGAATGCGCTCGCTTTTTTTGAAGTTTGTAATGTCATAGGCGTTGATTTGCAGTTCTATCACCTCTTGATAAGCCACCGATACCGGCACCAAATTGCAATACAACCAGTGGCGTTGTTCGCCGATTTGCCAATTGACTTCTTCACTATGCGCTTGTTGGGTTTGCAACACTTTATCGACAAGAGCGCGCAGATTTTGAGTAGTTTCAGGGCTGATAAAATTGGTCAAAGATTGATTGACCAAGTTTTCGCCGGATTCGTTGAGCAAACGGCAAAAGGGTATATTGACAAAGGAAAGGGTTAAATCGGGGAGAATCCGAAAAACCAATTCGGTTTGCATATTGACAATAGAAAGCAATCGCTCGGTAAGTCCGTTGGCGACAAATAAGGAGTTAAATTTTAATAAGTTTTCCCGCATTTTCCAATCGTGTATCGCTACATTGCATACAATAATTAAATTAAAAAGTTAATGAATTGTGTGTAGTAATTATTGAATAATGAATGACGATTGAGAAAACTCAAGCCTAGCTTTTTAGAACTTTGTAGTAAAGATATGATTTTGTAATTAATTGATAATCAATATCTTGATATTGGGAAATAAATTGTAATGAATAAAAATTACTTTATTAAAAATAATTTTTTGAGAAGAATGTGATTTGATATTTTACGTAAAATCTCGCTTTTTGGCTTAAAATCCAAGAAATATTTTAAGCAACGTTACTGACTTTAAGAACAAATGTAAGCAAAATAACATTTAAAAAGTTCAATTTTAGCAAAAAAATTATGCTTCTTGGCGTTTTGGTTTCAGACATTTTTGCTATTAATTGCTTTTTTTAAATTTTAGATAAACAATGAATAAAAGCATAAAACTTGTTTTTTGGGCGATTACGGTGGCTTTGGGAGGTTTTTTGTTTGGCTTGGACACGGCGGTTATTTCAGGGGCTGAAAAAGACATTCAAGCACTTTGGCATCTTGGCGACTTTTATCACGGCTTGGCGGTGGCGATGGCTTTGTACGGTACGGTGTTTGGGGCTTTGCTGGGGGGATTTCCGGCAGATAAGTGGGGCAGAAAACCCACCTTATTTTGGATTGGGATATTGTATTTGGTATCAGCAGTGGGGGCGGCAGTGGCTTGGGATTATTATTCATTTATATTTTTTCGGTTTTTGGGCGGTTTGGGCGTGGGAGCATCATCGGTGGCGGCTCCTTTGTATATTTCCGAAATTTCGCCCCCCAAATCGCGCGGGCAGTTGGTTGCTTTGTTTCAATTTAATATTGTATTGGGAATTTTGATTGCTTATTTTTCCAATTATATGCTCGAGAGTACCAATCCCGACGACTGGCGGTGGATGCTGGGTGTGGTAGCTTTACCTTCTTTGCTGTTTACGGTGATGGTGTTGGGCGTGCCGGAAAGCCCGCGCTGGTTGATTTTGAAAAAAGGCGACCTCAACGCTGCCAAAAAAATTTTACAAATCATCAGTGATAAGCCTCAAGAATTATTAAAAAACATTCAAGCCTCAAACACGCATCAAGCCCGCAAAAAAGTAAATTTTGGCGATGCACAATACCGACTGCCCATAATGTTGGCGTTTTTGTTTGCCTTTTTTAATCAATGGTCGGGCATCAATGCCATTATTTACTACGCGCCGCGTATTTTTCAGATGACGGGTTTGGGCAATGAGTCGGCTTTGCTGTCCACTACCGGCATTGGGTTGGTCAATCTGATTTTTACGATTGGCGGTATGTTTTTGATAGACCGATTTGGGCGCAAAGTGCTGATGTATGTGGGTTCTTTGGGTCTCATAACTACCTTATTATTAGTGAGTTATGCGTTTTTTACCGAGCAGTTTGCCGGAGTACCGTATTACTTGTTTGTTTATATTGCTTTTTTTGCATTTTCGCAAGGGGCAGTGATTTGGGTGTTTATCAGTGAGGTATTTCCCAACGAAGTCCGCGCGTATGGGCAGGCTTTGGGAAGTTTTACCCATTGGATTTTTGCGGCAGTGATTGCCAATATTTTCCCGATATTGGCAAATACCTTGGGTGGTGGGCTGATTTTTCTGTTTTTTGGCGCAATGATGATTTTGCAATTGTTGTTTGTCTGGCGAATGATGCCCGAAACCAAAGGCATAGCTCTAGAAGATTTGGAAGGAGTGATAAGGGTAGGGCATTAATGATGAGGTAATCTTAGGAATTAGAAATTGAGAATTAGGAATTAGAAAATGTATAACTACCTGATTATCAGCCAGAGGTGAGACCGGAGATAAGCTAAGAATGTAAGTAACTGATAATCAAGTGTTTATTTTTGATGGAAAGTAATCAAAACCGGCTTGGCAAAGCCGGAACAGTCGGAGACCTTTCATTTATTGAGGTTTGAAGTCAAAATAAGACTTCCCGCAACCGATTTGGTAAATAACTGAAAATCAAACACTTACAAATATCGATTATGAGATGATTGACAAATGAAGTTTATGGTGCGCTTAAAACAGCTAGGGATTTTGGTTTTTTGAACCATTATCAGGCACGAATATAGTTGCCTGTGGGGACACAGGCAACGGCAAAGGGGATTTTGGTTTTTTGAACCATTATCAGGCACGAATATAGTTGCCTGTGGGGACACAGGCAACGGTAAAGGGGATTTTGGTTTTTTGAACCATTATCAGGCACGAATATAGTTGCCTGTGGGGACACAGGCAACGGTAAAGCAATTATCTATCTTCTCCTTTTAAAAATATTTTTTTTCTCAATTCCTCCTCCCTCTTCTACGCGACTGCCTCCAATCGGGATTGTATAGCCTAATGAGATATAAAAATTGCGGTTCATTAGCTTTAAATTAGGCTCGGTGGACACTTCGGGTTTATCGAGCAAATTGAGCAAACCCATTCCAAATCGTTGCTCAAGTACAATAAACCCCGGACCGGCATTGATACCCAAACCTAATCCGGCTTGAAAGCCAAAATCAAAGGCATTATCGATGTATTGGTCATCGCCGGTATAATTTTCCGGTTCTTTATCAAACCTTATTTTATAATTCTCTGTAAGACTTTCGGAGTTGGCAGGGGTATTTATATCTACATATTCTTCTTTATACCGAAATTTACCGCCTGTACCATAAGCTACATAAGGTCCTAGGTTGATGATGACCTGTACGTTCTGATCACCAAATTGAAGGCTTCCTAAAATCGGCACTTCCACATAATTTAAAAAATATTGATACTTTTCGGTATATTCTTCATCAGAGTCAAAATCTTCGTACAAAAGTTTTAACCCTTTTTGCACATAGTTAATCTCAGGTTGGATAGAAAAAGGACCGGCAATCGGTAAATTGACCGACACACCAAACATTGAACCTAAGTTGTAGCGGGGCGCATTGCCGGTAAGTGTACTGCGTCTGAAATTGTCATTGATTGCCATATTGGAGTAAGTAATTCCCCCACGCGGCATAATCAAAATTTGGGCATTTGTGTTGTCATAGAGCAATACAAATAGCAAGATGTAAAAGAAGTTTTTTCTCATAAAAATTGGGATTTATTGAAGTTAATAAATTTATTTTTGGTTAAGAAATAGAAGGTCTATTTTTTATAAATCATTGATAATCAACACTTTACAAAAAAAGTACATTTCTTTTCCAATGCTATATTGTATTACAAATTTTTAACCAAAAAACATTTGAATTTAACAATTGCTACTAAGTTGTTTTAAAAAAATAAAAAGAATCTTGGCAGTTTCTCAAGAAAATTGTAATGCAGGTTCTCTAGCCTGCCTGCGCAAGTGGCTTTAAACCACCGTTAAGCTAAATAATTCATTCAAGGAAGTCGAAAATCAATAAAAAAGTTCTTTGCCCATTTTGAGGAGATTCTAGCTTTATTCTAAGCCTATACTCATTTACGCGCGTAGGCTTGACAGCTTGCGTTACAATTTTCCTGCAAAGATGTGAACATTCATAAATCTAAAAATTCATAACTCTTTGATTACCATATTTATAAAATAAATTCGAAAATTCATAACTCTTTGATTACCAGTTATTTATAAAATAAATTCGAAAATTTGAAAATTCATAATTAACTGATTATCAATATTTTATAAAATAAAAAAACCTTCCCTAAACTTAGGCAAGGCTTTTTGCACTTATATGGTCAGCTTACATTTTTTCGATTGATAAAGTTTAATTTTTAGAGATGTGGATAAGTAATGAATAGTGAATAATGTAGAATGAATAATTTTTTAATTACTTGATAATCAATCGGTTATCAAAAAATATTGTACGCATTATTTTGTTCTTGTTACTAAGAAATTAGAAATTGACAATTCAAAGTGAAAAATAAGCCCTAGGAATTAGAAATTAACAATTTGGAATTAGGAATTATATAGATGCCTGATTATCAAGACTTTATAGACTATTAATTGTCAACTTATTTTCACTCTATTCCCCAGCTACAAAATCAAGTAACCAATTATAAGAAATTGGGAATTAATAATTAGGAATTAGAAATTATTTAATTGCCTGATTTTCAATTAATTATCTTTTTAAAAGTGTCACTTTATTTTGAATCTGTTCCTAATTTAATTCAATTGATAATTAGATAGTTATATCAATTCTCAATTCCCAATTCCTAAAGCCCTGCGCCCACTTTGATTTCCTCTACCACTTCGGGGTTGAGCAAAGTCGTAATATCGCCTAAGTTGGATCCATCACCTTCGGCAATTTTTCGTAAGATACGGCGCATAATTTTGCCGGAGCGCGTTTTGGGCAAACCACTGACAATCAGTATTTTATCGGGTTTGGCAATGGGTCCAATGATTTTATTTACCGTACTGATGATACTCGATTTCATTGCGTCTTTGTCGTGCGATTGCCCATCTTTTTCCAAAACGACATAAGCATAAATGCCTTGCCCTTTGATGTCGTGTGGATAACCCACTACGGCTGATTCATTGACCAACGGGTGTTCGTTGATAGCGTTTTCGACTTCGGCAGTACCCAATCGGTGTCCTGAAACGTTGATTACATCGTCCACCCGACCCAAGATTCGATAGTAGCCGTCTTCATCGCGTTTTACGCCATCGCCGGTAAAGTACAAACCTTTGTAAGTCGAGAAATAGGTTTGGCGGCATCTTTCGTGGTCGCCGTAAGTGGTACGGAGCATCGAGGGCCAAGGAAATTTGATACACAAATTACCCTCTACGCCATTGCCTTTGAGTTCTTTGCCTTCGCTATCCACCAAAATCGGTTGAATACCCGGCAGAGGCAAAGTAGCATAAGCCGGTTTGGTAGGCGTAATTCCGGCAATAGGAGAAATCATCATGCCGCCGGTTTCGGTTTGCCACCAAGTATCCACAATCGGGCATTTGCCTTTGCCGATGTGGGTATGATACCACTGCCAAGCTTCGACATTGATAGGCTCGCCCACCGTTCCCAATACTTTCAAAGAACTTAAGTTGAAAGGGGTTACGGGGTCTAAGCCCGAAGCTTGCAAAGAGCGAATAGCGGTAGGCGCGGTATAGAAATGCGTAACTTTGTGTTTTTCAATGATTTCCCAAAAACGCCCCACGTGCGGATAAGTCGGGATTCCTTCAAACATTACCACCGTTGAACCCGACAAAAGTGGCCCATAAACAATGTAGGAGTGACCGGTAATCCAACCAATATCCGCCGAACACCAGTAAATATCGCCGGCATCAATTTGAAATACATTTTCAAAAGTATATTGGGTATAAACCATATAGCCGCCGGTGGTATGCACTACACCTTTGGGCTTGCCGGTAGAACCGGAAGTGTAGAGGATAAACAGCATATCTTCGCTATCCATCTCTTGGGCTTTGTTTTCGGTGCTTACGCCTTCGGTTTCGTCGTGCCACCATACATCGCGCCCGGGAGTCATATTGATAGCTTCGCCGGTACGTTTTAAGACGATTACTTTTTCTACGGTAGGGCAACGCTCAAGCGCTTCGTCGACAATGGTTTTGATGCCAATGTTTTTGCCACCGCGATATGAGCCATCAGAAGTGAGAACCAATTTACATTCGGCATCTATAATTCTATCCGAAAGGGAGTTAGCCGAAAAACCGGCAAAAACTACGGAGTGAACCGCGCCAACTCGCGCACAAGCCAGCATTGCGATGGTAGCTTCGGGCAACATCGGTAAATAGATGGCTACGCGGTCGCCTTTTTGTACGCCGTTTTTTAGTAAAACATTGGCAAATTGACAAACTTTTTCGTGCAATTGCTTGTAAGTGAGGGTGATAGAAGGCTCGTCGGGGCTATTGGATTCCCAAATAATGGCGGGGCGGTCGGCGTGGGTAAACATACGGCGTTCGAAAATATTTTCGGTAATATTTAATTTACCGCCTTTGAACCACTCTACTTTGGGTTCTTCAAAATTCCACTCGAGGGTGGTATCCCATTTTTTGCGCCAGTAAAACGTTTGGGCTATATCTGACCAAAAGTCTTCGGGGTTGCTCACGCTTTTTTGATATTCGTGAAAGTAACCACCTAATGTATTGATTCTCAGCATATTGTAAGTTTTTTAAAATTTTCAAAAAATGATATTAATTTTTTTAAGATTTGTAGATTCGGTTAGCGTATGCGTCGATAGTTAGGTCTTTTAGATTAAATAAGGTTCTCGATAATACTACTGTACGAAACTTTAGATCCACCGAGGCGCAAAGTATCTAAGCATCTGATTATCAATACTTTGCGCCTTAGCGTCTTTGCGAGAAAATATAATTGTATAGTAGTATTGTTCTCGACATCTTTAAAGGAATTGTTTATCTTAGATGCGGTCTAAAGCCGCTTACGCGTGCAGGCTAGACAGCCTGCGTTACAATTTTTTTTGCGGCTTTGCGCGATTTACTTTTTGTAATTACTTGATTATCAAGCATTTATACCTTTGCGTCTTAGCGCGATTTATTTTTTGTAATTAATTGATTATCAGGTATTTATACCTTAGCGTCTTAGTGCGATTTATTTTTTGTAATTAATTGACTATCAGGTATTTATACAATAAAAATAAAGTCATCAAAATCATTGTCAAAAAAATAAAGAAATAATCTAGGTCAAAATCTAGGAATTTCCAAATTCAAAAATTCGAAAATTCCTATTTTTGATACTTCCCCTTCGGGGGTTGGGGGGCTAATGCACTCCCACAGCTTCTTTAGCTCCACGTGGGTAGCGGATGCTCTCTACCATATCTTGCACGTGTTGAGGTGGCGGCGGAGTCAAAGAAGATACAATGGTAGCCACCACAAAATTCAAAATCATTCCTAATGTACCTACACCTTCGGGCGAAATACCAAACCATAAAGTAGCGGTTGGGTCAATGAATTTGTAGTAAATAATGTATGAAATGGTAAATAATAAACCCACAATCATTCCACTGATAGCCCCTTGCATATTCATCCGTTTGGAGAAAATACCCATTATAATAATCGGGAAGAATGAAGCCGCCGCTAAACCAAAGGCAAAAGCTACTACCGAAGCCACAAAACCCGGCGGGTTGATACCAAAATAACCAGCCAAAACTACTGCTGCTGCAGCTGCAATTCTTGCATAAAATAATTCGGTTTTTTCAGAAATATTAGGCATCAAATTTTGTTTCAACAAATCGTGCGATACCGCCGATGAGATAACCAACAACAAACCGGCAGCAGTAGATAAAGCGGCAGCTAAACCACCCGCCGCTACCAAACCAATGACCCAGTTGGGCAATTTGGCTACTTCGGGCATCGCCAATACCATAATATCATTGTCCACGATCAATTCATTGGTATTTTTGTCATCTAATTTACTTTTCACGACTCTTTCGCCATTGGCTCCGCGTTTGATGCCATCAAATTCTAATTTACCTTGGACGGCAGTTCCTTTGCTATATTGGATTTTGCCATCGCCGTTTTTGTCCACCCAACCAATCAATTTGGCATTTTCCCAGTTTTTGACCCACTGGGGAGCATCTTTATAAGCAATACCTTCTTTACCACCTACGGCATTAATCAAATTGTATTTGCTAAATACGGCAATTGCCGGAGCAGTAGTATAAAGTATAGCGATAAACACCAAAGCTAAACCAGCCGAGCTACGCGCATCTTTTACTTTAGCAACGGTAAAGAAACGGACAATTACGTGAGGCAAACCGGCCGTACCTACCATCAAAGCAAAAGCAATGAAGAAAGTATCGAGCATTGGTTTTTTGGGGTCGGTATAATTACCTAAACCTAGTTCGGTGCTTAAACCGTCTAATTTATCCATCAAATAACCACCACCTTCTACAGTGCCACCCATTCCTAATTGCGGAATCGGATTGCCGGTCAATTGGAAAGAAATAAATATCGCCGGAACTAAGTAAGCAAAAATCAATACGCAATATTGCGCTACTTGAGTATAAGTGATACCTTTCATACCACCCAAAACCGCATAAAAGAACACAATTGCCATCCCGATAATTACCCCCAAGTCAATACTTACTTCCAAAAAGCGGGCAAATACAATTCCTACCCCGCGCATTTGACCGGCTACGTAGGTAAAAGAAACAAACAAAGCACAGATAACTGCCACCGTACGCGCGGTTTGGGAATAATAACGCTCGCCCACAAAATCAGGCACGGTAAACTTACCAAACTTACGCAAATAAGGAGCTAAAAGTAAAGCCAACAATACATAACCGCCGGTCCAGCCCATCAAATAAACCGAGCCATCATAACCCGAAAAGGCAATAATCCCCGCCATTGAGAGGAAGGAAGCCGCCGACATCCAGTCAGCCGCCGTAGCCATACCATTGACTGTGGGCGAAACTCCGCCACCGGCTACGTAAAATTCTTTGGTAGAAGCGGCTCTCGCCCACATCGCTATGCCTATGTACAAGGCAAACGAAATTCCTACGATAATATATGTCCAAACTAAGATACTCATTGTTTCAAATAGATTAAAAGTTTAAAAAAAATGTTGAATGTTTAATGATGAGTGTTGAATGTTGAATGTTTAATGATGAGTGTTTTCTAAAATATCATTTAATTTAAGCATTATGCACTAAACATTACGCACTTAAAATTATTTCTCGTCCACATCAAACTCTTTGTCGAGCTTGTTCATCAAATACACGTAGGCAAAAATGATGACGACAAACACATAAATTGCGCCTTGTTGGGCAAAAAAGAATCCAAGTTTGAATCCGGCAAAGCGAATTTCATTCAATTGATGCACAAACAAGATTCCGAATCCGTATGAAACCAAAAACCAGACTGCCAGCAGCATCAACACATAGCGAATGTTTTTCTGCCAATACATTTTCATTTTGTTGTCTTCCATTGTTTTTGAAAATTAAGGTTTAAAAATATTTAAAATTTGTTGAATATTAATTGCTAGTTCCAAGTTTTGGGTTCCGAGTTTCGGGTTCGCAGTTCCGAATTATTTATGAATACTTCAGACAGCTTTTTTATAAGTAATTGATAATCAATAGGTTATTGTATTTTGAGTAATTTAGGTAAAAACTGATTATCAACTATTTAGTAAATAACCCGAAAAAGAAACCCGAAACTAGAAACTCAGGACTATAGATAAATCATTGTTTGCAAAATCAACTCGCCAGCCGATTTTTTATCGGGGTTGCGAAAAGCCTTTTCACCCGGTAGCGGGGCGGCATAAAGCGGGCGATTTTGGTATTTCAAAGAGATTTTGGCGTGGTGCCCGTCCATAAAGTAATTGAATCCTACACCATATTGCAAAGAAGGGTCAGCCAAATATTCAAAATTTTTGTAAGTCAAAGTACCAATCGGCTGAATTTTTCCGGCTTTGCCCAACAAACTTTTGGGTAACAAATAACCCGCTTCGGTATAAAAAATACTGCCGGTGCCAATGTGAAACTGCGCATTACCGCCACCTTGAGGCAAAGAACCGGTTTTGAGTGGCACGCCTTCGTTCATTATGCCTATACTACGCATATAATTGGGACCAAAATTGTAGTTGTAATATACTGAGTATAAAGTAAAGGCAGTTCCTTTGTCTTTGTTCATCGGCAAATCCATAAACAAATCTAAGCCAAATAAGCGCATATCGTGTTTTTTGGTTTCGCCATCGCGCACTTCGCGGAGGGCTGTAGCATTGGGGTGAATGTGCCAGCCAAAGCCCAAGGTTAAGATTTTTTTAGTGCCGACGTATGTACCTACCGTGAAAGGCAAAACATTAGATTCTTTGTCAAAAAACTCATAAGCTGTATAACCCGCAAATGCCCAATTGTTGTTATTGCTGCTATAAGCTCTGCCCAAATTACGGTTCATTACGGCGGTATCGCCGGGGGTAGCAAAAGGTTTGTTCAAAGCAATTCTATAATCAATTTTACCTAATTTGCCTTTGGCATAAATTCCAAATTGGCGCGCAAACTGGTCGGATTCTTCAATGAGTGGCCAGTTAAAAATCGGGGCATCTACTGCCAAAAAATTGAGAGTGCTGGCATTGGCTTGGCGCGAAATACCATTCCAATAGTGCAAACCCGTCCCGATTGATAATTTATCTTTGACAATGGCGTACTCAGTCCACATATCGTGAATAAAGAGTTGGGGTTTTTTGCCTACTCCATAACCACCTGTACCCGCCGAACCCGAAGCCCCGCCATTGACAAAAGTTTGATTATTGATACCAATGTGAGTCAAAATCAAAAACTTTGGCGAAATTTGCGCATACCACAAAAAACGCGAGCGGCGCAAACCCACATCAAAAGTAGTTTTTTGAACTTCACCATTGACTGCCGTACCGGGGTTGTTTTCAATCATCCGAGTCCAGAACTGATGCCAAGTAATGAATCGAATGTATTTTGACCCATCTTCATTCAAATTGATGCGTAAACCCTTGCCGTAAGTTTCCGAACCTTGCGCCCATAGATTAGAGCCTAACCCTAGCCCCAGCAAACAAATTAGTAGAAAATGCTTTTTCATAAGTCAAAAAAATGTTTAAAAATGATTAGTTAGGAATCGTAGCGAAATCTAGGCGCGCAGCTAAATTTCTGAAACGAAGTTGGGGGGTTTTTGGCAGAAAATCGAATGCATAGTATATTTTTGCTAATTTAGTATAGTTGAAATGATTAATAAATTCCAAATGATTTTTTATTGTGAGAATAAAGCCTATTCTATAGCTTTTTGAATAAAAAACCAAATAATATTTTTATTTTAGATAAATCTAAAAATTTTTATCGGCAATTAGCCTAATTTGGGAAATTAAAATTCAATGGTAAGATGGCGGTATGGTGAGATGGTGAAATGGTTTTAGGAGCTTCGGCAAAGTTTAAAACTTTGCCGAAGTTAAGTTTGCCTTTCGCCTTTATTTTCTAATTTCGCAATCTTTCCCACTTGATAACCATATATTTATCACCTAACTCAGTGATAATCAGCCCCGAACCTTTGATAGTGGTTTCGGTTTTCATAAATTCTATCAGCTCGCTGTGCGTCAGGATTTTGTAAGTGGGGCGATATTCGTTGTTTTCGGGGGCTTTGATGCGGTATTTCTTGACCCAATTCATCACCGATACGTGGCTAATGCCCAACAATCGCTCAATTTCGCGGTAGCTCACGCCCTCAATATACAATTGTAAAGCCTTGATAACGTAGTAGTTATCGATGTTTTTGCCAATTTTATTGACTGTGAAGTAATAATTACATTTTTTGCACAAATAGCGTTGGCGGTCTTTGATTACGCCACTTTTGACCACTATTTCGGAGTTGCATTTGGGGCAAATTGGATGTTTCATATATCTTCTATAAACTTAATGAGTCTGACCTATACATAGTTAGCAAAGATATATTTATTTAGCAAGATTCCTAGCTTTGAATAGGATTTTTTTATGGTCAAGCCAAAAAAATCTATAATTTATCCAATTTAAGGCTTGTCTAAATTCTGCAATCGTTTTCGGAAATAGTCAAACTCGGTCTGAGATGTGCATAATTGATTTACAGATAAAAAATCATAAGTAATTGATTATCAAGTATTTAAAAATAAATCAGAATTACCCAATTGACCTCAAACAAAAAAGGCTCAACTCTTGCGATTTGAACCTTTTAAAGTATAAGTATTTGATTATTAGATATTTACAAAAGTAAATTATTACTCATTACCAATAACTTCACAATTATTTAATACTAGCCAACTCTTGCATTGTGATAACTTCGGTTTGGCGGCGAATGGACTCAATGTGAATTAATTTGAAAATTTCGCTGATAAATTCTTCATTCACATTCATTTTTTTAGCCCAATCGCTCCGCGAGCGGAATATTTCGTTCCATCTATCCACTTGAAAAATCGAGACATTGTGTTGAATTTTGTATTCGCAAGCCTTTTCTACCAAAGCCATTCGGGTTTTTAGCACCTCTAGCAATTCGCGGTCGATGTTGTCGATTTGTTGGCGAATCACGTCCAAATGATTGATAAACACAGCATCATCGCTGGCTTCGCGCAAAATTCTAAATTTCAAATCGGACAAAAGTTTATGAAACCCTTGCGGAGTTACCTGTTGAGCTGCATCGCTCAGGGCATTGTCGGGGTCGATATGCGACTCAATGATCAAGCCGTCAAAGTTCAAATCGAGGGCTTTTTGGGCAATTTCTTGCAACAAAGCGCGTTTTCCGGCAGTATGGCTGGGGTCGCCAATGATAGGCATATTTGGAATGGCGGTTTTGAGTTCCAAAGGAATTTGCCACATCGGTTCGTTGCGGTATTTGCTGGCGTGCAAGCCCGAAAACCCGCGATGAATCACTGCCATTTTGCGAATACCTGCCCCATAAATGCGCTCAATCGCCCCAATCCACAGTGCTAAATCAGGATTGACCGGATTTTTGATAAGTACGGGAACATCTACGCCTTTGAGGGCATCGGCAATTTCTTGCACATTGAAAGGATTGACGGTGGTTCTTGCGCCAATCCACAAAACATCTACCCCGTATTTGAGTGCCAGCTCAATGTGTTGCGGGTTGGCAACCTCTACGGCAAAGGGTACGCCTAGTTCTTCGCGCACTCTTTTGAGCCAAGGCAGGGCTTTTTCGCCATAACCTTCAAAACTATTGGGGCGCGTGCGGGGTTTCCAAATACCGGCGCGGAATATATCCACGTTCATATCTTTCAATTGGGAGCAAGTTTGCATCAATTGGTCTTCGGACTCGGCACTGCAAGGTCCGGCGATAATCAAAGGGCGGTGGTGTTTTTTTGCCCAAGAATCCAGAGGGGCAATGTCTAATTTCAACTGCATAAAACAAATTCAATTAAAGTAGGTGAATCAGAAGTGAAAAGACTAAATTGAAAAGATTTGGTATGTAAAATGCAAAACTTTGACAATCAAATAGTTACACATTATGTGTCTGGATTTTTGCTTTGCGGGGGATTAGCTCAATTTAGTTTCGCACTTGTTAGTCTTTTGTTTATTTTTAGAGAATTTTATTTGAAAAATAAATAACGAAATAAATTTTCAAAATTGCCACACAATTTAGCGATAAAAGCCAATATTTTGGAAATAAAAGGGGAGTATTTCGCAAAAAAGCCGAATTTTCTTTTTGAATCAAAAAAATATCTTTGAATTGTTATATTTTCAATAGCAGACTCATTTGCTTGCCAATCGCGTAAAATGAATTTGGGTGGTAGCTCGATTAGCGAAGAATTATCTCATTGCTCAAAAAATCGCCATCAAACTACAGCCGCGTATATCGCTATTGTCGAGCCTACCCAAGACTTTGAATTGATTATGGCTCACGATTTCGCCTATATCTTGCGTGGCAATAAAAGCGCAAGAGTCCACATTTGCCAAGTCAATCACATTGATAGCCCCCGTTTGGCGTTGCGGATTGAGGTCAAAAGGGTCGTTGGGGTCGCGTAGCAGTATTTGGAGCGTAGGAGGCATTGCAAATATCTCTTTGCCTTGCGAATACGCCTGCGAAAGCAATTCGGTCATTCCATACTCGGAATGAACTTCGCTTAGATTTAATTGCTTTTGCAAATAATTATGCACTTCGGCTCGGGTCAGTTCTTCGCGCCGTCCTTTCATTCCGCCGGTCTCCATTACCAGGATTCGGCTCAGGTCTAAAGGGTATTGCTCGGCAAAATCCAAGAGTGCAAAAGTAACGCCTATCAACAAGGTTTGGCGGGTGGTATCGCGTTGCAAAAAGCTAAGTTTTTCGGCTAATTCGGCAAAATTATGTAAGTAAAACCCCGAATATGCTGATTGCGATTGCGCAATAAAATAACGAACCATCTCGACCAATGATGAATTATTGCGCTCAAGATACGAAGGAAGCAACCCCAAGAGATGAAATTGCGTAAGGCTGCCATAATACTGTTCAAAAATATGTCGGCTGATCTGGTGATAAAACTTCAAATCGGCAACCAAGTGTCGGCTCGTAATTTGACCGGTAGTACCACTACTGGCAAACTCTTTTTCAATCTTAGAGTTATTTATGAGTATCGAGTGATTTTTAAAAAATTCAATGGGCAAAAATGGAATTTCGGCTAGGTTTTTTACGTTTTGAGAGCGTGCGCCCAGCAGTTGCAAATATTGCTGATACACCGCATTGTTTTGGGCTTGATAATGAAACAAAGCCAAAGCCGCTTCGGTAAATTGCGAGGCTTTTAAAGTAAATAAGTTTTGTTTAAAAGATTGGGGATTAAACATTTAGCCTAATTTTTTTTACAAAATTATAGGGTTTTTGCCCTCGATTTTGCATATTTGAAATATAAATTTATAAATAGATATGACCAAGCGTATTAATCAAATTATCAGTTATATAATCCCGCTATTTTTTTTGCCGATGTCGGGTTGTTTTTTGTGGGAAAAGCCTATTTTTCCGGTTATTCCCGATATATACGAACCTGCCATTGCCGAAAAAGAAGTCATATTCGATAGTTTGAGTCAAACTTTTAATGATGTGGTATTCTTGACGGTTAGATTTAGAGACGGAGACGGCGACATTGGTTTCAATTCTTCTGATACTACTGCACCTTCGCGGTTTCAACCGGTAATTAATGGCAATATCAATCCTGAATCATTCAATTTTTTGGTAGATGTATTGGAGTTGAAAAATGGGGAATGGATACCTTTGCGCGCCATCGATGCCCCCTTAGATGATGTGATTAGCTATAACGGGCGGATGTTTCCGCGTTTTCAGGAAGGCGATAAAGTAGGACCCATTGAAGGGACAATCACCCAAGAAATTCCGTTTCCACAACTGAGCTACGCTCCCAATACCATCATCAAATTCAGAGTAAGCATCAAAGACCGAGGGCAGGGTTATCCGGCTCCACACCTGAGCAATGTGGTAGAAAGTGATACGGTAATCCTTAATTTTCGATAGCCTAAGTATTTGATAAGCAAGAATTTATACAAACTAGCCCTGCAAAATCAACCATTGATTGGCAGGGTTATTTTTTTGTAATCTATTGATAATCAATTACTTATGAATTAACCTAAAATAAACCTTCAAATCAAAAATCTTAATTTCTTGGCTATCAAGGGTTTATGATTAAATTTGAAAATTGGAAATCCAAAAAATCACAAATCAAAACTTATGTCAGAAAATAACTTCAAAAAAGAAATTCGCCTTTTTGATGCCGTTATGTTGGTTTCGGGAACTATGATTGGTTCGGGAATTTTTATTGTCAGTGCCGATATTAGTCGCAATGTAGGGTCGGCGGGTTGGTTGTTGGGGGTGTGGCTTATCAGTGGCTTGATAACCATTGCCGGGGCAGTCAGCTATGGCGAGCTTGCCGGAATGATGCCCAAAGCCGGTGGGCAATATGTCTTTTTGCGCGAAGCCTACAATCCTTTGACCGCATTTTTGTATGGTTGGTCAATGTTTTTGGTGATTCAAACCGGCACGGCGGCGGCGGTTTGTGTGGCGTTTGCGCGCTACACGGGGGTTTTGATTCCGTTTTTTGATGAAAAAAATATTTTACTCAATTTGGGGATTCTGCACATATCAGCCACTCAATTACTGGCGATTGCTTGCATCTGGCTCATTACTTATATCAATATCAACGGCGTAAAAAATGGCAAATTGGTACAAAATATCTTTGGCAGTACCAAAATCATTGCTTTGGTGGGGCTAATCATCATTGGTTTGATGTTTGGCATCAATCAAGAAGTAGTACAAACCAACTTTGCCGATTTTTGGGGCGTATCCAAAACTACTTTACAAAGCGGAAAAGCCGTAGTGGATACCAACTTTAGCATCTTGGGTCTGATTACCTTGATTGGTATTTCGATGATTGGCTCATTGTTCTCGATGGACGCTTGGAACAATGTTTCGTTTGCCGGTGATGAAGTCGTAAACCCCAAACGCACCATTCCTTTGAGCTTGGCGATTGGTACGAGTGTGGTTACACTTTTATATTTATTGGTCAATTGGGTATATATTATGGTCTTGCCTTTGCAGGGCAACCCCGAAGCTGTAGATACCTTGGGCAAAGGTATTCAATTTGCCTCCAACGACCGCGTAGCCACTGCTGTAGCCGAGTTGGTGGGCGGCGCAAGTGCTACTTTTAGCATTGCCATTTTGATTATGATTTCAACTTTTGGTTGTGCCAATGGCATTTTGTTGTCGGGAGCGCGGGTCAATTATGCCCTAGCCAAAGACGATTTGTTTTTTAAATCGATGGCAAAATTGAATGACAAAGGCGCGCCCGCCAATGCCCTCATTGGGCAAGCAATCTGGGCAAGTTTGTTGTGTTTGTCCGGCACGTATGGCAATTTGTTGGATTATATTATGTTTGCCGTCGTCTTGTTTTACATCTTGACTATCGCGGCTATTTTTGTTCTTCGAGTCAAACAACCCGATGCCCCCCGCCCTTACAAAGCTTTTGGCTATCCATACATACCGTTTTTTTATATTTTGGCTACAGTTACCTTTGAGGTTGTGATATTGATTTACAAACCCGAATTTACGTGGACCGGTTTGTTGATTGTGGCTTTGGGGATTCCGGTTTATTATTTATTGCTCAAAAAACCGCAAATCCAAAAGTGAAAGTTTTAATCTAACGTGAATATTTTAAAACTTTATTAGAAAAGTACAAATTTTATTTATAAATTTAATAGATTTATTTTAAAAATAAAAGTTATTTAACTTTTATAAAATGTTTATTATCAATTAGTTAAAATCATTTTTATAAAATAAATAATTGTCAGTCCGCCTTTTGCGAGAACAGACAATTATTTATTTTTTTAAAAATATAAAAATTATACAATTTTATTTTTAATGAAAACACTTATTTGTCAAAACACTCCATTTTTTAAATGCAACTAACTGGTTATCAATTAGTTATCAAAATATTTATGTTAAACGGCTTTTTACATATTTCTCAGCCTTGATTTGATGACTAATTGCCCGCTTTTATGGCAAATATTTGCTAAATCTGCCATTTTGTCCGATTTAAACAAATTTTAATTTTCCGCACAAACTTTGAACAAGCCTTTTTGAACTTCGGGCTTTTTTTTATTGATTTGTAATTGATATAAACTGATGAACCAAGGCTCATAGATGATTGATAAATTATGATTGCCAATCAATTGATTGTCAGTGATTTATGAATATATTTTAAAGATAGATGAATCATTGTATTTTGATAAACAAACCGCAAGCCGGTTTGCTCTGGCGACAAAACAATCAAGGCAAACTTCATAATTGATTGATAACCAAATATTTGATACTTTATACATAAAATAAATTTTAAAAATTAGAAATCTAAATTAATATGGATTTGAACCAAAGCTTCAATAAGTATTTGATTGAGCGACCTCAAACCGAAAACCAAATTCCCAAAGACCTAAGTCTTTCCGAATTTCGCAAGTTTGCTGTCAAAGGTCAGGGCATCAGTGGTTTGGCATTTGACCAATACATCGATACAGTTACTAACCTCACCCCCAACATCATCGAGGAACGCCGAATGAATGTTGCCATTATGGACGTTTTTTCGCGCCTAATGGTGGATAGAATCATTTTTTTGGGTACCGGTATCGATGATTATGTGGGCAATATTGTTACTGCGCAATTGTTGTTTTTGGAATCGGTAGATGCCAAAAAAGATATTTTGTTGTATATCAATAGCCCGGGCGGGTCGGTATATGCCGGAATGGGTATTTATGATACGATGCAATACGTGAAGCCCGATATTGTAACAATTTGTACCGGATTGGCGGCCTCGATGGGTTCGATTTTGCTCTCTGCCGGAGCCAATGGCAAACGCTCGGCTCTCCAACACGCCCGCATTATGATTCACCAACCGAGTGGCGGCGTTGGCGGGCAGGCTTCAGATATCGAAATCAGTGCCAAGCAAATTCTTACCCTCCGCAGGGAGCTTTATGAGGTATTGGCACATCACACCGGCAAATCGGTCGAGAAAATTGAGCAAGATGCCAGCCGTGACTTCTGGCTCAAAGCCACCGATGCCCGCGAATATGGCTTGATTGACGAAGTATTGGTGCGATAGGTTGGTGAAATGGTAAAATGGTGAAATGGAACTAGAAACTAGAAACTAGAAACTAGAAACTAGGAACTAGAAACTAGAAACTAGAAACCAAAAACTAGAAACTAGAAACTAGAAACTAGAAACTAGAAACTAGAAACTAGGAACTAGAAACTAGAAACTAGAAACTAGAAACTAGAAACTAGAAACGAAAAATATTGAATAATCGAAAAAAACTTAAAACTTATGTATAGAAAATTTGAAGACGAAGAAGATGACGCACCTATGAAAGATGTGATGGAGAGCTTGGGCGATTTGCGTCAATTTAACAAAAAATTTCTTGAGCAACGCAAGGTATTTCTTTGGGGAGCAGTAACCGACCAAACCGCCAAAGATGTGGTCAATCGCTTACTCTATCTCGAGGCTTTGAAACCCGGCGAAGAAATCACTTTTTATATCAATAGCCCGGGCGGAATGGTTACTTCGGGTATGGTAATCTATGACACAATGCAAATGATAAGCTCACCCGTATCTACCGTATGTATGGGTTTGGCGGCTTCAATGGGGTCTATTTTATTGTCAGGAGGCAAAAAAGGACGTAGATTTATCTTTCCAAGTGGGGAGGTAATGATTCACCAGCCGAGTTTTGGTGGTTACTTTCAAGGACGTGCCGCCGACATCGAGATCAGTGCCAAACAAATTCTCAAAACCAAAGAAATGGGCGCACGAATTCTTGCCGAAAATTGCGGACAGACCTACGAAAAAATTATGAAAGATTTTGACCGTGACTATTGGATGGATGCCAAAGAAGCCCTCGAATATGGCATTGTGGACGGAATTGTTGAAAAAATTTAATAATCCATAACTCATTGTTTATCAATGTGTTATGAAAAAACCTAATGATTTTCTTCGGGAAATTTTTAGGTTTTTTTTGTTGAAATAAAAAGTTCTTTACCACTTTTCAGGAAAAATGGTAACGCCGGTTGTCTAGCCTGCGCGGGTAGGCGGCTTCAAACCACACCTAAGCTAAATACCTCTTTTGAAGATAATGAGAAGCTAATGAATGGTTCTTTACCCATTTTGAGGAAGTTCTGGCTTTATTCTAAGCCTCAACTCATTTACGCGGGCAGGCTAGACAGCCTGCATTACAATTTTCCTGAAAACACACAAAAAAAGGCTTGTCCAATGAACAAACCTTTTTTGAGAAATCAACTTTAATTCACGATTTAATTGCAATAATCGGCAAACGCCGCCATCAGATTGTCAGCAATCATCGCGGCAGAGCGTCCTTCGATATGATGTCTTTCTAAGAAATGCACCAATTCACCATCTTTGAACAAGGCAATAGAAGGCGAAGAAGGTGGGTAAGGCAACAAATATTCGCGGGTTTTGGCTACCGCGTCTTTGTCCACACCGGCAAAAACCGTCACCAATTGGGCTGGTTTTTTGGCACTACTTGCCAAAGCCAATTTTACACCCGGGCGGGCGGCACCGGCGGCACAACCGCATACCGAGTTTATCATTACCAAAGTGGTGCCTTGATTATTTTGCATAAAATTATCTACGGCTTCGCTTGATTTTAATTCTTCAAATCCGACATTCGTTAAGTCTTGAATCATCGGGGCAACTAAGTGTTCTGGGTACATATCTAAGTTTAGTTATTTGTTTATAGATTAATAAATTTTCCAGCGATTGAAAGGTTGTATTTATTTATTTTTTACAAAAACCCAAGCTCTAGTTTGGCGGCTTCCGACATCATTTCTTGATTGTAGGGTGGGTCAAAGGTAATCTCGACTTCTACATCATTGACTCCCGAAATTTCCAAAATCTTGCTTTTGATTTCACCCGGTAGCTCCTCCGCCGAAGGGCAATTGGGTGAGGTAAGGGTCATCAAAACATAAACATTATTTATTGGAAATATTTTCAAGTCATAAATCAGCCCCAATTCATAGATATTGACCGGTATTTCGGGGTCATATACCGTTTGGAGGGCTTCAAGAGCTTTTTCGCGCAATTCGCTTGCATCCATAGTAATACTATCTTTTTTTAATTGATAAACATTTAATTGGAAAAATTAATTTCTTTGTTTTTAATTTTTTTTACCAAGACAGATTAAACCAATCTACTAAGGCGAATGTTTTTGGCTATATAAAAAAGTGCTAGTCCTTAAAATACTTCTATAATTAATTGAAAATCAACACATTACAAATCGGCTAGGCTGAAAAGATTCACAAAGTTACTTACAAGATTGCCAATTTGTTTTTTTTGATGATAAAATATTTATTTGATTAACTCATTGACTATCAATGTTTTATATATTTTTATAAAAATTATTCAAAATCTTTCATCTATTGAAAACAAAGCAATTGGGTTCTTTGCCCATTTTGAGAAAGCTCTAGCTTTATTCTAAGCCTAAACTCATTTAGGTAGGTAGGCTAGACAGGCGGCATTACAATTTTTCGGAAAAGTGCTGAAGAAGCACAATTTTATCATAACTCATTGATTATCAATTAGTTATAATAAATAAAACTAATTTAAACGAAAACCAATCAATAAAATATCATCGCGTTGGTCGGTGCCGGTCATTTGTTGGGCAAGGGTTTGCTCAAAATACTTGGCTTGGTTGTTCAATCGCAAATCAGCTACTTCACTGATAATTTTTTTGAGCTTATCTTCGCCCAATCTTCGCCGACGGGCATCGTTTTGGTCGGCATAGCCATCAGTGCCTATGTATATCAGGCTACCCAAACTCAAATTGATTTCTTGATTGGTAAATTTACGCGATTCTACTTGAATACCACCAATCGATTTGCGGTCGCCTTCTAAAGTACAGACTTGATTGGTATTGGCTGGCACATAATACAGAGGTCGGCGCGCCCCCGAAAAAGTAATTTTAAAAGTATCGTCGGCATTGCGCTCCATCACAATAATGGCTACATCCATTCCACTATTGTTTTGGGGAATGTTGGTAGTTGGGGGATCACTTGTAGTGGCAGGAGGCCTTTTAAGTTGGGCATCGTAGTTATTTTGATTGAGCATAATTTGCACATCTTCGTGCAAGCGGGTGAGAATTGCGGCAGGGTCGGTAATTTTCCAGACCCTTACTACTTTATCCAGCAAAGTATTGCCTATCAAAGACATAAACGCCCCCGGTACTCCGTGCCCCGTACAATCGACGGCTGCCAAAATGATTTTGTCGTCGATTTCGTTGAGCCAATAAAAATCACCCGACACTACATCTTTGGGTTTAAAAATCACAAAATACTCTCTAAGCAAGGCATCTAGCTTGTTTTTGTAGGGCAAGATAGCATCTTGAATGGTTTTGGCGGCATTGATACTGGCGGTAATTTGGCGGTCTCTGACACTCAAATCAGCATTTTTTTGGGCAATTTGGTCGCGTTGCGCCATAATTTCCTCTTGATTGAGTTGCAAAAGTTCGTTTTGGGCTTGAATTTCTTGGGCTTTGTGTTGAATTTCAATGTTTTGCGCTTGTAACAAGCGGCTTTTGCGGCGGTCGCGCAAATAGGTGATGATGATATACACAAATCCGATAGCCAAAGATGCCAAAAGCATAATCCCGTACCAACGAATCCGAGCTTCATCTTTCAATTGTTGTTCTTGGAGTTTTTTATCTTTTTCCAAAAGCAAAATATCTTGTTCGCGTTTTTTATTGTCGGCATCGCGTTTGGCAAGGGCGAGGGCTTGTAATTCGCGGTTTTTCTCGAGCAATACGATGGCTTGCCTTTGTCGCTCGGCTTCGGCTTTTTGGGTAGTAATTTGCAAGATTTGCTCGGTACGCTCACGCTCAAGTTGTTGATTTTTGAGAGCAATCAATTGCCTTTCTTGGTTAGACTTGAGCAAAGCCAATTCTTTGGTCTGAATATCAAGGGCTTGCGCTTGTTTTTCGCGCTCGAGTTGGGTCTGATTGAGTTCCAATTTTTGTTTTTCTTTTTCACTTATCAACATTCGCAACTCATTTTCGCGCTTCTCGATGTCGAGCTGGGTTTGAATGATTTTTTCTTGCTCGCTGGCAATTTTTTTGGATAAATTTTCGCGGGTTTTTTGGAACAAAGTAGAGTATTTTTGATATTCGGGCAGGTCATCGGTTTTGCGATAAATTTCGGCAATAATCCGATAACTGGTAGCCAGTTTGTCGTCAGCTTTGGCAGTTTCGGCATAATCAATGGCTTGTTGAGCGGCTTCGAGCGCGTCTCCATTATTGCGATTGAGCAAATGATTTACCGCCAAATAATTATAGGATTCGGCTATTTCGGCTACCTTGCCTTGTTTTTGACGAATTTTGAGGGCTTGTTCATAATTGTATTGGGCATTGCCAAAATCTTCGATGGCAGTATAGGCAGTGCCTATGCTTTGGTGCAAGATGGCTTTTACATCTTCGCTTACAAATTGGTCAATTAACTTACTGATTTCCAAGCATTTGCGATAGTAGTCAAGGGCTTCTTTTTGTCTGCCCATTTCTTTGTAAAAAAAGCCAATATTGTTATAACTATTGGTAATCCCAATCATATTGCCAATTTTACGATTGATTTCGAAAGCCTGCATACTATACGCTAGGGCTTGGGGTGGTTGTCCCACCAATCCGCAGAGGTTAATCAAGCGGTCAAGGGTCAGCAAAGCCTGCTCGTTTTGTTCATTTCTTGCCTGATAATCCAAAACTTGTTTATACAATTCCATTGCCCGAAAATAATCTTTGAGTTGGATATAAGAATAGGCTTGATTTTCAAGGTTTTGGATTTGTTTTTCGGCAGCCTCGTTTGCTTCGCCCAGTTGATAAGCTTGTTGAAAATACTCCAGGGCTTTTTGGTGGGCGTTTTGTTGTTGATAGTGCAGGGCTATTTGGGTAGCCAGTGAGTTTTTTTCCTTGGTATTATCAGCTTGGGTAAAGCGCGTGATTAAGCCGTTCAAATCTTGGCAAAATCCGACTTGAATAAGCATTATGAACGCTCCAATACTAAGAATAAAATATTTTAAGACCATTTATAATCTGATACCAACCAATAATATATGTTGAACTAGCGTCTTTAATATTACCAATATTTTGCCAAATTAATATTTTTTTATTTATTCAAAGTTAATTTATAAATTTTTGAAGGCAAATATTTTACTTGGGATTGAATTTGCCGGGTTGGGGCGGGGTATTTTTTGTTTTTTCTTCATTTTATCAACCCTATTGAGCCAAAATGAGTGTATTGGGAATTGGGAATTAGGTTTAACTTGTTGCCACAATTCCCACTATGGCACACCTAACTTAACGCGAATATTTTGAAACATATTAAAAAAGTACAAAAAATTAAATTTTTAAAAAAACAATCCAAAATCCCCCAAGCTGTCATCCTGCGTGGAACTTTGTTAAATTGCTGTGTCTTAAAATATTTCTGTAATTAATTGAAATTCAAGAAATTATAATTTCACCCCTCCTTCGGAGGGGCAGGGGGCTGAAAAAAGCCCACAAATTTCCTTTCAGAATAACATATTTGGATTTTTTATTTTCATAGATGCGAAATTTGTTAAGTAATTGATAATCAACACTTTATATATTTTCACAAAAATATTTAAAATATGTATAATATTAAAATAATACAATTTTATTTTTAAAATAATTGATGATTGGGTGCATTTCAAATTTACGCGTTTCGTTGTTTCTTTTTTATCAAGAAAAAAGAAAGTTGTAAAAAAAAAGTGTATTTATAATCACCTCATTATCAATTAGTTACAGAAAACCTGTTTGTAAATATTCTAAAAAATCAAACATTAGTTTAAAATTTCTACAGTGGGAATTGC
>JALONJ010000648.1 GCA_025455045.1 Microscillaceae bacterium
CATCAAGGAGCTGGGACTAATGGACATAGCCCGCGAAGAAATCAACCATTATTTTCCCGAAATGCGAGCTTTGTTTGGCAAATGCAAGTATTACAATTGCCAACATATCAACGAACCCGACTGCGCCGTAATTGCTGCCGTGGAGCAAGGACAAATCGCCCTTAGTCGTTACCATAGCTATTTGAGTATGATGGAAGATTATGACAATCGGCGGTAATAAATATATAAGGTTCTTCGCTTCTTTGTAGAAATCAAAAACAAAATTTGTCATTCCGATTTGCCTCTGGGGAATCGGAATGACAAAAAGGTTTTGCTGAAAAAATGTTACGAAGAAGCCAAAACGAATCAAAAAATCATCATCAAATTGAGAGCAAAAGTGTTTTCCAAGCCTTGAGGGTTTCATTATTGGTCAAATAGGCTTGGGCTATTTGATGCAAGTGTATTTCCAAAGCATTTTTATCGTCTTTAAATTGAGCTTGTAAATCGGCAAAATTCAATTCTTGGGCAAAGGCTTTTACTTCTTCTTCGGCGGGTAGTTGTTCTACATTACCTAGCTTGCCCAAGTTATTACCTGTCAAAATGGTGCTTAGGCGAATTTTGGCGGGAATTTGATCTACTCCTATGCCTTTTTTAGCCAAGGGTTTTTCTACTTCAAATAGGGCATTGCCTCCGGCGCGCACATACCAATCTCCCCCCAATCGCCCTACCAAATCGATTTTATGCTGGTCTATTTTTCCGGCTTCATTCAAAATATCGGCTTGAATATGTGTCAACACTACTTCGCATACAATCAAATTGCCGGCACCACCCTCGGTACCGGTCTCGATAATTTGCTTGACTTTACACTCAAAAGTTACCGGCGACTCGCCCACGCGGGGCGGTTTTACGATTTGAGAAGCCAACTCGGTAAATCCGGCTTTGACAAATTCGTTCACGCCTTTGTCGTATTCGGTACTGGCTAAGGACATTTGCTCTACCATTGCAAAATTGACAATATTGATCACCACTTCCGGTACTTCATACACATTCTCAAGCGTATGTTTGTGCGTGTTGCCCCGCACACGCCGCGAAGGAGAGAAGATAAGTACCGGCGGATTGGAACCAAATACATTAAAAAAACTAAAAGGACTCAAATTGACTCTGCCTTCGCGATCTATGGTACTGGCAAACGCAATAGGGCGGGGCGCAATAGCCCCCAACAAAATACCGTGCAATTCGGCTACCGAAACCTCTTGAGGGTTGATTGTTTTCATAAAAAATCAAAGATTTGATAAATTGTTAATTCTTTAAATAAGTTAAAATATTGATAATCAAATAATTACATTTAAAATGTGAGTCGTTTTTCCACGTTTGAGAATTTACTTTAACTCAAAAATACCCTCGCTCCTCACTCCTCAAGTCATAAGCCATTTGACAAATATAATTCTATTTTTGCGGCATAAATTCCCGATAATACAAAGATGACAAATATTTATTTTAAATTTGGGGCTTAAACAATTGATTATCAATTATTTAATCAATTTTAATATTTTTGCTAAATTAATTCATTGATGTATCCAATTTTAGAATTAAAGCCCGACCGCGAAAAATCTATCTTAAATCAGCACCCTTGGATTTTTTCGGGGGCAGTCAAAAAAATGCCCCAAGCCGACGAAGGGGCAATCGTAGAAGTACAAGACAGCCTAAAACGCTACTTAGGCTATGGTTTTTTTTCCAAAACCAGCCAAATCACCTGTCGTTTGTTTGAATTTGGGCGCACGCCGGTAGTATTAGATGAGGCATATTGGATTGAAAAAATCCGCCGCGCTTACGAAATTCGCCAAAAATATGTCATCAATTTAGAAACTAATGCTTACCGCCTAATTCACGCGGAGGGCGATTTTTTGCCCGGGGTTATCATTGATGTCTATAATGAAGTAGCCGTTTTGCAGTTGCTGATTCGGGGTACTGAGCGTATTTTGGCGGCAATTGTGCAAGGTTTGCACAAGCTTAGTATTCAATATATTTATCTCAAAACCAAAGAAAGTTCGCAAATTATTGAGCAAATTCAAACCGACAAAGGCTGGCTGACCGAGCCTTATTCCAAAGAATTGATTATCCGCGAAAATGGGGTTACTTTTCCGATAGATGTAGAAAAAGGGCAAAAAACCGGCTTTTTTCTTGACCAGCGCGACAATCGTCTGCTTCTCAAACATTATGCGCGCAACAAGTCGGTTTTGAATACCTTTTGCTATACCGGCGGTTTTAGCGTATATGCCCTCGAGGGCGAAGCCTCGCAAGTGGTGTCGGTAGATATTTCGAAAGATGCGATTGAAACTTGCGAAAAAACGGTGCAAATCAATGCCGGTTTTACTTCAACACACCAATCGGTGGTAGAAGATTGTTTTGACTACTTGAAGCATAACCCTACCCAATACGACATCGTAATTTTGGACCCGCCCGCATTTGCCAAAAACAAAAAAGCCATTGCCAATGCCTCAAGAGGTTATATCAGTTTGAACGAATTGGGCTTGAAAAGAGTAAAACCCGGCGGTTTGTTGTTCACTTTTTCGTGTTCGGGCAATATTGACAAGGATTTGTTTCGCAAAATTGTCTTTACTTCTGCCGCCGAAGTAGGCAGACGGGTACGCGTAATCCATCAACTCACCCAGCCCGCCGACCACCCCATCAACATTTATCACCCCGAAGGCGAATACCTGAAGGGCTTGGTTTTGTATGTAGAATGATAGGGAAATTTGCAGATTTTTGAATTTTATTGAACTTTGATACCTTTTGAGTACTCTACCCTACTAAAATTATAAGTCATTGATAATCAGATAGTTATATTTTTTATTTTAGCCCATTTAGGGGCGATATATTGGTAAAAAAACAGAAA
>JALONJ010000649.1 GCA_025455045.1 Microscillaceae bacterium
TAACGTGAATATTTTGAAATATATTAAAAAAGTACAAAAAATTAAATTTTAAAAAAAACAATCCAAAATCCCCCAAGTCGTCATCCTGCGTGGAACTTTTTTAAATTGCTATGTCTTAAAATATTTCTGTAATTAATTGAAAATCAACAAATTATAATTATCTAAAAGCGAAAAAAGCCCACAAAGTTCCACGCAGGATGACGTAGTTGTGGTATTTTTATTGGTTTAATTTTTTAGTTAACTAATTGATTATCAATATTTTATATACTTTTACAAAAATCATATTAAATATTAACTAATTGATTATCAGTATTTTATATACTTTTACAAAAATCATATTAAATATTTATTATATTAAAAAAATACAATTTTATCTTTAAAATAATTGATGATTTGTCAAAAAGGGCGCATTTTTGCATCATAACTAGCTCATTATCAATTGATTGCAAAAATATTCACGTTAAACTAACGTGAGTATTTTTAGGATTTATTAAAAAAATACAATTTTTATTTATAAATTCGTAAGGTTTATTTTAGAAATAAAATCAAACATCGGCGGTACAAACACAATTTGATTTCTAAAAATATAAAAATTATACAATTTTAATTTTAATAAAAATAAGTATTTAGCAAAATACGTTACTTTTTTGCAAAAATATAACTAATTGATTATCAATTAATTATTAAATTATTTACATCAAATTGAATGACGTACTTTATTCTTTTGTCATTATTAAGCATCAAATCAGACCCACTGCATACACCAACCAGCCAAACGCGGCACTAATGCCTATCCAGCTTATCATACCGATTTTGAAGTGGTGCATTGCTATCACTGAGATAATCGTCCACGCCAGACTTATATAGTCTATTGCATTGATAATCAAGCCTTTAGGTAAAATGACTGCTTGAGCAAAATAGACAGTAAGGTTCAAAACCACGCCTACTACTGTGGCAGTTACGATAGCCAATACGCCCTTGATTTTTTGATTGTGTTGGGTTTTTTCAATAATGGGCGCGCCCACAAAAATAAACAAAAAACAAGGTAAAAAAGTGTAAAAAGTAGTTGCCAAAAGCCCCAAAGTACCATAAAAAATGGAGCCTTCGTACTGATTATAACCCGCCATAAATCCTACGAATACCAAAACCATAATCAAAGGTCCGGGGGTGGTTTCGCCCAAAGCCAAGCCGTCAATCATTTGGGTTTTGCTCAACCAACTTAATTTCTCAACACTAAATTGAGCTACATAAGGCAACACCGCGTAAGCCCCGCCAAATGTAACCAAAGCAGCTTGACTAAAAAAAACCACCAAAGTCTGCCAAAAACCAAAATCGGCAGTAAAATAATAAAATGCCCACAGAGGTAAAGCCCAGAGAATCAAGGTGATAGCGATTTGTTTGACCAATCGCCAAGGGCGAAAACCTAAGTTGGGAATTTCGGAATATTTGTTCAAATAATACCCGCGTTCCTCGACCTCAGTTTTATTTTTATCACTTTTGACAATTAAAAATTGCGGCAAAAATCGCCGTACCAAAAAACCTAAAGCAATCGAACCCAAAATAATCAAAGGAAATGGAATATTGAAGAAAAAAATCCCCACAAAGCTCAATCCGGCAACGGCATAATGAAAATTACTCAATAAGGATTTTTGCGAAATTTTGAGCAAGGCTAGTACAACTATAGCCACTACCGCCGGTTTTAAGCCATAAAACATAGCCGCTACCCAAGCCAATTTGCCCAAAAGCACATATACAATGCTCAATAGCAGCAAGATAAACATCGAGGGCAGGACAAACAATATGCCCGCCGCCAAGCCTCCCCAAGTGCCGTGCAACAGCCAACCGGTATAAGTTGCCATCTGCTGGGCTTCGGGACCGGGCAAAAGCATACAATAATTGAGGGCGTGAAGAAACTTAGATTCAGAAATCCATTTCTTTTTTTCGACCAAAAACTCGTGCATCATCGCTATTTGTCCGGCAGGTCCACCAAAACTGATAAAACCCAATTTGAACCAAAACCAAAGAGCTTCTTGAAAAGTGGGTTTGCTAGGAGCGTTATTTTGCATATTTTTGTTGGCAATAATTTGATAAGGAACAAGAATAAAATAAAGTAAACAATTGAATTTATGAATTAATTGACCGTGTCTGCCTCTGGCTGATAATCAATGTATTACAACTTGTCCGCCTCTGGTGGATTAGCACATCAGCACATCTTATAAACTTGTCCGCCTCTGGTGGATTAACTCATTACTAATCAAATAGTGGGAGAAAAGAAGTTTTTGATGACAAAATGAAACAAGACTAATTTCTAGAGTCCACTTTTTGCGACAAACTTTGGATTTTGCGGATTATTCGTCGGCGCACGCGTTGGCGATGGATAATCTCGACTAAAGTACCACCCAAAATTGCCAACAATATGCCACCGGCAAAACATAAATGGGTAAGTGGGTGTTCGTAATTGATAAGCAAATTGACCAATAAGCCCAGAAACGAAATGACAAAAAAATCGCTCAAAACTTTATAAATTGCTTGGTAAGACCAATATTTGCGTATAGTAGCTGAAAATGAAATTTGATTTAGCAACATAAAAACCTTAGTTTAAAAGACAAAAATTAAATGGATTTGCAAATATATATAAAATCTATAAACTTTATAGAGTTTTGGAAAAAAAATTTTAACTCCCCCGAATTTTTAGCGCAAACTTGCCTATGGGGACACAGGCAAAGGCTTAGAAAAGCTAGAAAGTAATCTCACGAACTACTCAAGGTTTTTTGATTTATCAGTCATAGCTAAATATTTGGGTAATAACTCAGCCTGATTACGAATTTCTTTCAAAGCCGTGGATTCCCAAAGAGTAGCCTTACGCAATGACCCAATTACGAAAATATCATTCAAAATATCGTTAGGCTCTTACCCAACACTGGACTGATACAAATAACTGAACTTATAAGCATCTGATTCTCAGGCAATTAAATGTTTAAAAATATTAAATTGTTTTATTAAAAGCGGTATAAACATCTGTAAATCAAACACTTATATAAATTTTATTTGCAAAAGCTAATCCAAAAATAAACTATTTAAACAC
>JALONJ010000650.1 GCA_025455045.1 Microscillaceae bacterium
CAATTTATTTCAATTTTAGCCGGAGCCTACCTACTGTTTGATATTGCACGTTTTGTGTGGCAACTTGACGTGTATTCAGCCGGCGGAACGGCGATTTTGGGGCTGTGCTTTATTATTTTTTTTAGCATTGAGTCCTTGCGCCGTTGGCTGGTCAATACGGCGGGCTATCATTATTTGGCAACGTTTCGGATTCAAAACGGGCAAATCATAGCGGGCGAGTGGCTCAGTACCAAAGTGTATATTTTGGCATTTATTTCCATTGTCTTGATTAGCAGTGGCACTACCGGCACTTATTTGTATATCAAACACAGTGCGCCCGAAGCCAAAACCATTGATATTCAGCAAGTTACTTCGCCTTTGGTGCAAAAAACCCAGCAAGAACGTCAAAATTTGACACGCTTAGACAAAGACATTCAAACCTTGATGAATGCCAAAAAAGCCGAAATCGCCGACTACAAAAGTTATAAAGTGTGGCAAGGCAAAGAATACCTGTTGCCCGAAGTCAAAGAACGCCATACCAACTACGACAAGCAAATTGCCGAAATGAACCGCCAACGTCAACTGCACCAAAAACAATTGGCAAGTTTTGAAGACCGCCTAAGCCACAAAGAGCAAAAAACCGAAGCCGAAAACGAAAAAATCATTGGCGAAAATCAATTGAGCAAAGAAATGTATGCCGGAATTTCGGCGGGGATTTGGTTGGTTTTTGAGGTTTTGTTGGTGTTTATGCTCTCGTATAGTTGGGTGTATAAACTGGGCGTAAAACGGGAAGTTTTATTGAATCAAGTAGAATGGCAAGCCCAAAACGCTGATAATCAGAAAGTTAAAAATTATGACTCAAAAATTAAAAACTTTAATGCGCCCCAAACTGCGGGTTTTCAGTTTTTTCAGAATGGAATGGATGATAGTCCACAGACCGCAGACGACCGACCACAGACCACTACTGATTCGCCCAGAACAATTGGTTTTGAAAAATGGTACGAAAAACCCCGCCCTTCCGAAAAAGAGACAGCCAATAACACAAGCCAATCTTCGTCGGAAACAAGTAAGGAATTGCCCCAAATTGTGATTAAAGAAGTGCCTATCATCAAAGAAATATACATTGATAGAGAAGTGCCGGTAGAAGTCATTAGAACGCAAGTAATTGATAATGAGGGCTTTATGGTTACTTGCTCGCATTGTGGCAAAACCGAACACAAAAAACGCCCCGCCAAATTTTGCAGTGACGGATGTAGGAATAAAGCTTGGAAAGAGAAAAAACTCAGCGCAAGTGCCTGATTATCAGGTAAGAATGATGTAAGAGATTGCTCAAAATTGGAATTTTCTCTCAAATAGAAATTTAATTCCCAAATATAGATTTAATCTTATTTTGGTATAAAGATAATCCCTTGATAATCAATCAGTTACTATTTTGGTACATCGTTGGTGTTAGATGTAGACATTGAGATTAGAACTCAATGCATAGCTGGTTGAAGAATGTTAAAAAAGCCCGTTTCCTTGATGAAGCGAGCTTTTTTTGTTTTGGGCGGCGTTTGGAAATGTGCAGATACAGTCTGTTAGCTTTGAAACATAGCGGATTATGTACCAACCAAGCAGGAAATAAGTATAAAACTTGCTAATCAAGTAATTATAATTATTTAGCAAAAACCCCCTGTTGTGCGAAGTTTGAGCGAAGCGGAAACTTTGCACGATAAATAAATGAAAGGTCTTTGACCTTTCCGGCTTTGCCGAGCAGGTTTGGATTGCCTAGAATCAAGAATAAATACCTGATTATCAGCTACTTACATTCTTAGCCTATCTCTAAGCTACAGCACACCACACGATAAACCGCTTGAGGCGGTTAGAAGGTCAGAAACCTTCTTTTTCATTTATCGTTTTAAGTGTCCAAAGAACACTTCCCGCAACCGATTCGGTAAGTATTTGAAAATCAAGTACTTATAAATTAAGGTTGTGGGATGATTGACAAGCGAAGTTTATGGTGCGCTTCAAACAACAGGGGGGAAAAAAACAAGCAATTTTTATCACTTGTTTCTTATAAATATCTGATTATCAATACTTTACAGCACTATTAAGCAAGATTAAGTTTGTCAGGATTTTGTCGAGTATCCCAAAAGGTTAAAATTTCTATTTTATCGTCTTTGAAGCGATAATAAAGCCATTTATGTTTGTCAATTTTATAGCGATATATTTTTCGTTCCTCATCAAAAGCTTGATACAAAACTTCCTCTGGTTTGGCTATTTTTTCGATGGCTTCAGCTATTTTGAGCAAATAATTTAAGACCGTTTTTTTACTGGTATTTTCTTCTAAATAAGCTAAATCATTGGCAAATTCAGCTTCGGCGCGAGGTGACCAAATAACTTCTATTGCCATTATTGATATTTAGTCAAATATTTTTTCATTACTGTTTCGTGGGCTATGCCTTCCCCCTTATCCAATTGCTGGATGGCTTGCTCAATAGCTTGTTTTTCGGCATTGCTAAGGCTTGCCCAATCTACCAAATCGCCACCCAACTGTTTTGCCAAAATGGTATGCACAGCTTCCAAGATGCTATAATCTTCAATTTTATCAACTAATTGATGAAGATTATTTTTTAATTGTAATACAGTCATTATTTCTCCAATTTAATTTCCCAATAATCAAATGTAAGGTAATTGAGGCAGAAAATCAAACCTTTAATTGCCTAAGATAAATTTTGAAAATTTAAAACTCAAGTACTTGACTACCAATCACTTACTCACCTCCATCAAAACAAAAAAACAAGCAGTTGTTACTACAGCAATTCCCACTGTAGCAAAATTAAACAAAAAAGTATAATTTTGTCAAATGGGAAAATATACTAAGCAATTACAATCGGAACTGAGCCTCGATAAA
>JALONJ010000651.1 GCA_025455045.1 Microscillaceae bacterium
AATTTGTTGATTGTCAGTTACTTATAAAAACTGTCCGAAGTATTGTAATGTAGGGCTTTGGCTGAATTGTTTAAAATTTAGCTATTTTTTTGAACACAGATAACACTGATTTTACAGATAAAGCATAGATTTTTCATATAATCAGTAAAAATCTGCCTAATCCGTATCATCTGTGTTCCCCAATAAAGACAGTAGAAAAGCGAAAGTACTATAATAAAAACTAAATCTTTAGATATAAATGTAACTTATTGGTAATCAAGTGATTATAAAAAAATAGTTATCAAATAACTCAAAAATAAACCCAATAATTTTTTAAATAAAAAATCATAATCCTTTGATTATCAGCTATTTATAAAATGAAATACTTAGTATAACAAAAATTAGTATAAAAATTAATCATTAAACACTAACCACTTCTTATATATGTCGCCTAGACACGAAAATCCCGACCCCGAAAAAACCAAACGTATCCGCCAAGTAGGTTGCTATGGTTGTTTGACTTATATTTTTTTATTTGCCGTTTCTGCCTCCACAATTACAACTTTGGGCTTTGATACGCTGTGGGTAGTGCCGTTTTTGGCTTTGTTTGTCGTGATTTGGTTTTTGGTGTATTGGCGAGTCATCAAAAATTGATTGATATAGATTCTCAAATTTGGTTTTAGTTCATAAAAAGCCGTTCAAACATTGGGCGGTTTTTTTATTTTTAGTACTTTAGGTGTTTTTTATAAGTAATTGATTATCAATAGTTTATAGTATTTTATGTAACTAATTCTACTTTGGTATTTTAATTTTTTGAACCACATAGGCACATAGAAAATATAGAAAAATACAATTGAAATCAAAAAACACTTATGAAAAAAGTGAAAAAAATAACTCAAATCTCCTGATTCATTTCTAAAGTACAAAATCATAAATAGCTGATTATCAGTTGTTTAACGAATGAGTGGGAGCTAAACCCTCGCCAGAGGTGGGGCAGAGGGCTTAAAAACTATCCGAATGATTGATGGGTAAAAAACTAAAATTTTTCCGGCACTACCATCATTACTTCTTCTTTTTCTACGATTACCTGCCCGGGAGCGAGGTCTTTGGTTTTGCGTACATATTTTTTGGGCGTGTAAATCACCGGGCAAAGCGTGTCGTGGCTACCTTTGGAATAATAAGCCGCCAAAGCCGCCGCTTTTTCAATCACCGACTTTGGAAAAGGCTTGCCTGCCTGATATTTGATGATTACGTGTGAGCCGCTTACATCTTTGGCGTGTAGCCACAGGTCTTCTTTGTAGGCATATTGTTGGGTGAGCAGGTCGTTGTTTTTAGCATTTTTGCCTATCCATATTTCAAAATTTTGAAAACTAAACTTTTTGAACAAATGCTGGTCAGGATTATTATTTTTTTCAATTTTAGCCAACTTATTGTCTTTCAGGTACTTACGCAATTCTTTGAGCGAGTCAAATAGTTCAATCTGGCTTTGATGTTTTTTCAATTCTTCAATTTCCGATTCTTTGCGTTCCATATTTCTTTGCAAAGTTTCTTGTTCAATTTTTTCATTTTTGGCTTTTCGATAATACGATTCCGCATTTTTTTGAGGCGAAAGCTCTTTTTTTAGTTTGATGATGCGCGTTTCATCGGTATAAAAATCCAACACTTCGGCGGTAGCCGCGCCGCTTGGTATTTGATGCAAATTAGCCATAATCAAATTGGCAATTTTTTCGTTTTCGGAGCCATCGCTCAGTTCGGCAAGCCGCGCAAAATTTTTATCAATATAGGCTTGACTTTGTTTGTGGCGTTTTTGGATTTCTTTGAGGGCATCTTGGCGTTCTTTTTCCAAAAAATTTAATCTCGACAAGGCAAAAAAGTATTCATTGGCGGCTTCAATCGGGTCGAGGGTAGCACAACGAATGGTAGCCGAAGCCTCGGGGGGCAAAAGCGTGAGTTGTGGCTCATTATCACCCGTCAAAACCCAAAAATGCGCATTTTGCAAGGTCGTTTGCACTTCACTAAGGGCTTGCCATTGGGCTACAGGAGAGAGTTGGGCGTAGTTTTTTTGGTTGAGGTAATCTTTGATTTCTTTGCCAAAAGTTGGGAACAAGGCTTTGAAATCGTAATGATTGTTTTCAAAATTTTGCCAAGATTGGTCCAAATCTTTGTCCAACTCTGCCAAAACAAGCGAATAATCGTTTTCCATTTTTTTATGAAAAGCAATTACAAATTCTTCTTTTTCAAAAAGGATGATATTTGACCTTTTGCCGTGCATTTTGAACAACAAAGTGTAATCTTGCGCAAAATGCAGGCTAAAACTTCGTTCATTGAGGTATTGAGTAAGCCCAATGATTTCTAAATCGAGTAATTCTTTGAATAAATTGATGCTGTTTTTTTTGGCGCGGGCATAATCGTCAGGAAAACTCAAACTCGAGAGTTCATTGTTTAAAGTAGCTCGAATATAAAAATCGGTTTGCGAATTGCAAAAGCCCAAGACCAACTCGTCTTTATTTTGGCTAAAACAAGTTACCAGCCGCATAGCCTCCCCACGAAAGGCTCTAAACTCCACTTCTTCATAGCCCAACTGCCAATTGACTTGCAATTGTTGGGCAATGGCTTGCGAAAGCGGCTTCAAAAAATAATAATTGTGAAACATAAACCAGTTACTAATCAATCAATCATAAAACACCTATTTTGCCCTAAATGAAGGGCATATACAACAACAATTTTGCAAATTAATTTATAAATCCTTGATAAACAAGGACTTCTCGCGCAAAGACGCTAAGGCGTAGAGTACTGACTGTGTCCGCTCTTGGTGGATAATCCACCAGAGGCGGACACAGTCAATGTCTTAGTTTCTTAGCGGTTAAAAAATGGACAGCAGTATTTTCT
>JALONJ010000192.1 GCA_025455045.1 Microscillaceae bacterium
TCAGGAAAATTGTAATGCAGGCTGTCTAGCCTGCCCGCGTAAATGAGTTGAGGCTTAGAATAAAGCCAGAACTTCCTCAAAATGGGTAAAGAACCTTAAGAATTATACAAATACCTGATTATCAACTGATTAAATTCTTAAAAATAGCACTTTATTTTGTGTTTATTCCCAACCAATCGCCCCAAATAATATCCAACATTACAACTCGTGCAAAGGATGCCAAAAAACCTGCGCAAAATCCTGAATTTTGTCGTTGATTACTACAATACCTTCGGCTTCCAGTAATTCCTGCATCCGATTTTCGCCAAAATGATGCTTGCCCGACAGCACACCCGCCCGATTGACTACTCGGTGGGCGGGGACATCATCTAGCGTGTGGGCGGCATTCATTGCCCAACCTACCATTCTTGCACTGCCTTTTGTACCCAAATACTCGGCAATCGCCCCATACGAAGTAGCCCGCCCGCGCGGAATCAAGCGCACGACTTCATATACATCTGCAAAAAACGAAGTTTTGTCGGTTTTATTATTTTCCATTTTTCTTAAAAAAATACAATAAAATATTTAATTAATTAATTATTTTTCCAGCAATGGTTTTTAAGATTTCTTGTTTTAAATTCCCAAATCTATTGCCTTACCCAAAGCTGATTTTAGAGCTAAATACTTGAAAATCAAGCAATTAATCAAAAATAATAAAAATTTATAAGTACTTGATAATCAATGAGTTATGAAATTTTGACAAGCATTAATATAGCAAAGATAATTGAACTTTGAAATCACAATTGGATATTTTAATGGGTTTGCCGAAACTCCTAATGTCTTTGAAATGTTCTATATTTGCATTTCTATTTCTCAGGTTTGTATTTGATAAATGCTATTTTTTATAATCAATTGATAATCAAATACTTAGCCGAATTAATACTTTTTAATAATTATGATGGCATTGCCCAAAACTCGCCCGATTGCCTCTTCAAGCAGCGAAATTAAGCCCAAAAATCCTAATCGTACCCAAGTTTTTTTGCAAAGACTCAAAAAGAATCCGGCTCTACCTTGGCTGATTTTGATTTTATTGACTTTGATTTGGGGAAGTTCATTTATTCAAATCAAAAAAGCTTTGTTGGTTTTTTCGCCTTATCAAATGGCTTCTTTGCGGGTAGCTACGGCTTTTTTGTTTTTTGCCAGTTTTGGTTGGTTATATTTTCACCAGATACCCCGCAATCGCCTGATTCACTTATTTGTAGTGGGTATTTTGGGCGTAGTAGCCCCGGGTTTTTTGTTTCCGCTTGCCCAGCAAGGCGTGAGTAGCTCTTTGACCGGCGTATTGAATGGGCTTACTCCGATGTTTACTTGGCTGATTGGTTTGTTGTTTTTTGGGCAAAAAACCACACGCTACCAAATATTGGGTTTATTGTTGGGACTATTGGGGGCGGCGAGTTTGATGTTGATAGGCTCAGATGGCAAATTGAGTTTTAACTTTTATGCAATTTTTGCTTTGTTGGCGGCATTGGGTAATGGAATTTATTTGAATTTAATCAAAAAATATTTGAGCCATTTGCCTTCGGTGCAAGTAACGGCAGTATCTATCTTGCTTGCCGCGCCGGTAGTAGTTATATTTTTGGGAGGTATGGAAATCCCCGAAACCTACCAAGCCAAAACCGGCAGTTTTTGGGCTTTGTTATCCATTATTTTTTTGGGGGTAGTGGCTACGGCTCTTTCGTCGATTATTTTTAATTATTTGTTACAAATTGCCAGCCCGATTTTTGCGAGTACGGTTACGTATTTGATACCCATTGTAGCCGTGATGTGGGGGCTTTTGGATGGCGAAACCATTACTTTTGCGCAGTCCTTGGGAATGGTAGCCATTATTGGCGGAGTGTATATTTTGAACAAAAAATGAGGTTTTATGTAGTTCAAACTATGCGCTAAGGATTTGGCATAGTTTTTTGTGATGCATAATAATTATTATTTTTAATCAACTTATTTTATTTATAATCCATTGATTATAAGACACTTGCAATCTAATAATTTCAAATAAATCTTTTGAAATGTCTTTGATAGCCAAAATTTGACAATCACTTAATCTATCAACAAATATTTAGATAACTATCTCTTGAAATCCTTATTGCAAATATCAAAACAGAATCTGTGGCTTGGACTGGTGTTAGGCCTTTTGACCCAAGTGGCGTTTGCCCAACCCAAACCCAAGCAAAAAAACCCCTTAAAATCGCAAGAAACTGAAGGCTTTGTCAGTTGGGGGGCGCAATTAAATGCTTGCAATTATTTTGGTGATGTGCCTTCCGGCTGGTTGTTTACTCGTCCGGGGCTTAGTGTGTTTGCTTTGCGCAAATTAAGCCCGCGTATGCAAGCTCGGCTTAGTTTTTCGTGGATTTGGCTCGATGGCGATGATTTTTCGGGCAGTACCGCCACAAGCGGAACGTATGCCCGCAATCTACATTTTCGCAATTTTGTCAAAGAATTGGCACTGACGGCTACTTATGACTTCAATCGCAGTTTTGGCAAGTATCTCAAACGGCGATGGTTTTCGCCTTATTTAGTGGCAGGAATTGCCCTTTTTCACCACAACCCACAGGCGCGAACTCCGGCAGATTTGGGAGGCTTATGGGTTGATTTACAGGCACTTGGCACTGAGGGGCAGGGCAGGCCGAGCTATGCCGCGCCTTACAACAAGATTCAGTTGGCTATTCCACTTGGCTTGGGCTTCAAATGGCGAATGGGTGATCGGTGGGATTTGGGTTTAGAAATTGTACCTCGCATTACTTTTACCGATTATTTAGACGATGTGAGTGGCGAATACCCCAATATGCCCGATTTGGGCAATCCTTTGGCAGTTCGAATGTCTAATCGCTCTTTGGAAACTATAGCCACTTTTTATGACCGCCCGCGTGATTTGGAAACGGTTTTTAACAATTATGGTGCGCCATTTTTTTATACCGGCATAGACGGCAATACTTATACTACTTTGCCTAATTTCAGACGAGGTTTGAGTACTCGTGGCAACCCCAATACGCTCGATTTTTATATTGTGAGTGGTTTTCATTTGAGCTATATTATGAATGTAGGTCTGAAATGCCCTAAGTTTAATTGATTTGAATGTTTCAAAACCTCTGAAAAAATCCAAAAAAAGATTTATTTTGAAATATGAAAAACAAAAAGGGAGAAGTTTGCATAAACTTCTCCCTTTTTTATAAAACATTTTCTTGTAAATATTTGATAATCAATGAATTACGATTAATTGATATATCAACTTTTTAATTTATGATTAAAAATTATAACGCAGACCCAATTGCATTTGCCATCTTGAATTGAGGCTGAAATCATTGAAAAATGTTGATTTTTGCGCTGTATCAAAAGTGTAAGTCGGAACTCCACTGGCTACTGAAACACTCAAAGGTTGAACCAAACCAGTATTAGTAGCCAACTGACGCACTCCCCAAGCACTGCTAATCAAATTGCCAACATTCAAAATATCTAAGCTCAATTGAAAGCTATTACCATTACCCAATCTTAACTCCTGCATTATCCGCATATCCCAACGGCTATACCAAGGGTTGATAGCGGCATATTTTTCGGCATATTCTCCTTGATTTTTGCGCAAATATTTATCTTGAGCAATATAAGATTTGAAGGCATTGCGTTGAGCTGTTATGGCCTCAGCATTGCCGGTAAATGGCATTTGGTCAATTTCGGCATTGGTTGGAATATAAATCAAGTCATTCAAACCTGAGCCATCATTGTTGATGTCGCCTGAGTAAGTATAACTAAACCTTCCACCTTGCAAATATTCCATAAAGATAGCCACGTGAGTAGCCATTTTTTCGCCATAAGAGAATTTTTTATAAAATGAACCCACAATGCGGTGCTTGTTACCATATAAAGCCGGAGCCAATTCGGGGCGGTTGGAGTTCAAAATATTTGCCGGATTGCGCTCATACGCATCAGAGGAGATTTCAGCATCAATCGATGCGGCATCTCTTACATCAAGGAAGTTGTAAGAAAGGCTGGCTTTCATATTGTTGGCAAAAGTCTTGGTTACTTGCAACATTGTATTGAAACTATAGCCTACATTGGTATTGGTAAATACATAAGCATTGGTTACACCACCGAATTGATTTTTGGCGCGGTCGCTTTCCAAATAAATTGGGCGATTATCAATGCCCGCCAACGTGCCGGTAGGCGTGCGCAAACCATAATTGCGTACCATCATTGCTTGTAAGTCCTGAGTATAAATCACATCGGCACTAAATGCCCAGCCATTGGCAAATTTACGGTCAAAACCAACATTGGTTCGCCAAACCTGCGGAAACTTAAAGTTAGGGTCAGTTACTACATAGAAGAAGAAATTAGGATTGGCTACTTGATTGCCTATCCACACAAAAGGAAAACGACCGGTGAAAATACCTGAACCGCCTCGTAATTGCATAGTCTGGTCGCCATTGATGTCAAAATTAAAACCGATTCGGGGCGAAAACAAAGGCGTTTGACGTGGAAATCTGAGGCTATTGAGTAGAGTAGGGTTGCCGTCGGCATCATAATAAGTAATGTTGCGGACATAGCCACCGCCTTGACGGTCGATGTTTTCCTGCATCTTGTCGCGCGTATTAAAGTAGAGTGGCATATCGGTTCTTAACCCAATAGTCAAAGTCAAATTGGGCGTAACACTGATTTCATCTTGCGCATACATTGCCCATTGCCCAATATTGGTCTCGGCTAAAGCCCAAGAATTGTTGCGGTTGTTGTTTTCAAAAGCGGCTCGTGCAGCGACAACTTCATCACGAAAACCCTGCGAAGGAATAAATGTACCTACATCGTTGATATCAACTCCCGGAAAGAACACGCGCGCCCCATAACCGGTTAGATTGAATGAATTGTCAAACGCAAAACGTTCAAAACTTGTTCCTATCGTGAAAGTGTGCTTTTTCAGATAGATGTTAAAGTTATTGGTCAATTGAAATACATCTTGAGTAAGTCGATTGTTGATTGAAAACGGTTCGTGTCCGGCTATGATGTAAGGACTACCATCTTTCCAAATATTCAAGACCGGAAAAGGCGCGCTGAACGGGTCGCGTGAATCCCGAAATGAGGTATATCCAGCTTGAAATTTGTTGGCAAACTTGCTGCCAAACTGGGAGTTTAATTCGGCTTTGATAGAATGAAGTGTATTGTTGATACGATAACCCGAATTTTGGAATTGCAAAGTAAATACATCGGGTCCGCGTCTGCCCAAAGCTGAAGGGTGCGCGGGTTGTTCTCTAAAAGCATCTAAGAAGTTATAAGTAATGGCTAATTTGTGGGCTTGGCTCAAATTATAACTAAGTTTGAAAAGCCCTTTTTGATTATCGGAGCGGTGCTTGAAGCCAGAAATAGCCCCCGTTTCATAATTGAAAGTTTGGCGCAATAAATTGGAGATATTAGTCATATCTGAAGCTAAAACACGCGAAATATTCTCGCCGCTTTGACCATTATTGGGTTCAAAATACGAACCTAAATCGGAGCGTCTTTCTAATTCAAAATTGGCAAAAAAGAAAAGTTTATTTTTGATAATTGGTCCACCCACACTAAAGCCTGATTGAAATTGACTTAGGTCACCGCGATTGACACTTGTGCCATCTACTGTGCCACTGGTCATATCGCTGTTGCGAAAATAGCCAAACACCGAACCCGTAAATTTATTGGTTCCTGATTTGGTTACGGCATCTACCGAAGCCCCAGTAAAACCGGCTTTGGTTACATCATAAGGGGCAAACGAAACGCTGATTTGCTCAATGGCATCAAGCGAAACTGGTTGGGCATTAGACTGACCACCCGGGGTAGCCGCATCTAGTCCAAAAGGATTGTTGAAGATAGAACCATCGAGGGTATAATTGTTAAATTGGTCATTGCGCCCGCCAAATGAACCACCTTCAGCCGCTAAGGGATTTAAACGGGTAAGGTCAGCCGCCGAGCGTGTGATGGTAGGGAAGGTTTGGAGTTGTTCCAAACTCACTACCGAGCCGGCACCAGTTCTGCTTGAGTTGATTAGGTCATCTTTGTCGGCATTAATTATAACTTCTTGCAAATCAACCCCACTTTTGAGCTTAAATTTGATTTCTTTTTTTTCACCTAATTGTAGAAATACATTTTCTACTTTTAGATTTTGGTAGCCCACATAAGAGGCTTCAACGGTATAAGGACCACCAATCCGCATATTCAAAATGGTATAACTACCATCGCCGCCTGTGGCTATCCCATAAGTAGTACCAGAGGGTAAGTGAGTTGCCACAATCGATACACCAGGAAGCACTTGTCCGCTTTCATCAGCTACCACTCCTTTGATAGCCGAAGTAGTTACCTGAGCGAAAAGATTTTGCCAACCAATACTCCCAAGCAGTAGGAGAGTTATCAGATAAAAAAATCTCTTGTAAGTAAATGTTTTAGTCATAAAAATATAATATTGAGATAAAATTATATGCAAATTAGCAGGATTTTGGTTGATAAAACCAACAATTGCTTAACAATTAGATACACTGGGCATAATCTTTTGGGGAGGTTTTGAGACTTTAATCATCTCAATTAGCATAAAACCTAGAGATATTTGAAAAATCTAGCGGGTATCGCGCCAACGCCACAAATAACGGCAAGCCAAAGTGCGATAGGGACTCCAATTTTCGGCAATTTTGAGCATTTCTTTTTTGAGTTCTTTGCCCGTAGAGCTAAGATTGTAGAGCTTGACCATTGCATTTTGAATACCCAAATCATCAATCGGAAATACATCGGGGCGGTGGAGGGTAAACATCAAAATCATTTCTACGGTCCATTTGCCCACACCTTTGATAACTGTCAGATAATCAATCACTTCCGAATCAGTTTTAGTTTGCAGAGTTTGCCAATCCAAGCCTTTGTCAAGGGCAAAATGCGCTACATTTTTTAGATACGTTGATTTTTGTTGAGAAAGCCCAACTGCTCGCATTTTTTCCATTTCTAAGACCATAACCAATTCAGGGCTAGGATAATTGTCAGGAAAAAGAGCCAAAAAACGCTTAAAAATTGTATCAGCCGCCTTCACCGAGAGTTGTTGGGAGGTAATTGATTCGAGCAAAGCCCAATATACATCGCTTTCGGTTTGGGTATAATCCGGCAGTTTGATTTGTTCAATGACTGGTTTGAGAATAAGGTCTTGCGAAAGATGCTCAAGCATAATAGATTTACTTAATTGATTAGATGAGTGAATAATTTTATAAGTATTTGATTTTCCATTACTTATCGAGTATATGGCAAAGGGATGAATTGTGAATAATGTAAAATAAATAATTTTGTAATTGCCTGAAAATCAATATGTTACCAAAAAATATTGTTCGCATTATTTTTTCTTGTTCCAAATTTGTTGAGTTTAGAGTTTTTTGGCTCTATCGTTAATTTGGTTAATTCATAATAATTTTTCAAGATCATTTAAACCCTAAGGGTTTTAAAAACCCTTAGGGTTTGGCCTCAATCCCCAAATTAACGATTGAACCATTTTTTTTGAAAAAAATACACCTCTTGAATCATCAAAGAAAGTGATTGTTTACTAGATTTTTAAGTGATTAATCCGCAATTTGATAATTATTTTTACAAAAATGCTAATTTAATGTGTTAATTCTACTTTTTTAAATAAAAATTATTTTCAAAGCCTTTGGTCTTTTGGAACAGCTCAATCCCTCAAACTTTTGTAATAATTGAAAAATAAAAATTTTCATAACTAATTCATTATCAGCATATTAGCAAATGAGTACATTTGCAATCCAACTATTGACCAATAAGCAAATTAATCCACATACTTATTCTCACAAAAAACCAACAAATATCATTGTAAACTTCATTAGGCTAGTGTAATTTTAGGCAAATTTCAATAAATTGATATGAAACCTGATTTTACGCAGATAAGCCTAAGCCCCACCCCAACCCTCCCCGAAGGGGAGGGAGGAAAAACTCCCCCTCCTTCGGAGGGGGCTGGAGGGAGGTATCAAACCCCTGAAGGTATCGAAATCAAACCTTTTTATACCCAAGAAGATTTAGCCGAAGTGGAACATTTGCACTTCATAGCCGGAAAACCGCCTTTTTTGCGTGGTCCTTATGCCACAATGTACGTGCAACGCCCCTGGACGGTGCGCCAATACGCCGGATTTTCTACTGCCGAAGCCTCCAATGCTTTTTATCGGCGCAATCTTGCCGCCGGACAAAAAGGGCTTTCGGTAGCTTTTGACTTGGCTACCCACCGGGGTTATGACTCCGACAATCCGCGCGTAGTCGGTGATGTGGGCAAAGCCGGCGTAGCCATAGACTCGGTAGAGGACATGAAAATCCTCTTTGACCAAATTCCGCTCGACCAAATGTCGGTCTCTATGACGATGAATGGCGCGGTGATTCCGATTATGGCATTTTATATTGTTGCCGCCGAAGAACAAGGTGTAAAACCCGAACAATTGAGTGGCACGATTCAAAATGACATTCTCAAGGAGTTTATGGTGCGTAATACGTATATCTACCCACCCGAACCGAGTATGCGGATTATTGGCGATATATTTGAATATGCCGCCCAAAATATGCCCAAATTCAACTCAATTTCTATTTCGGGCTACCATATGCACGAAGCGGGCGCACCCGCCGACATTGAGTTGGCTTATACCCTTGCCGATGGTTTGGAATATATCCGCACAGGTCTGAAAGCCGGATTGGATATTGATGATTTTGCGCCAAGATTGTCCTTTTTTTGGGGAATTGGGATGAATCATTTTATGGAAATTGCCAAAATGCGCGCCGGACGCTTGCTCTGGGCAAAGATTGTCAAGCAATTTAACCCCAAAAATCCTGTGTCGATGGCATTAAGAACACACTGCCAAACTTCAGGTTATTCGCTTACCGAACAAGATGCTTTTAATAATGTAACGCGTACTTGTATCGAGGCTTTGGCGGCGGCTTTGGGGCATACCCAATCGCTACACACCAATTCTTTGGACGAAGCCATTGCTCTGCCCACTGATTTTTCGGCGCGCATTGCCCGAAATACACAATTGTTTTTGCAAGAAGAAACCGGCATTACCAAAGTAGTCGACCCTTGGGGTGGCTCGTATTATGTGGAAAAGCTCACCCACGAGCTTTGCCACAAGGCTTGGGCATTGATTCAAGAAGTGGAAGAACTCGGCGGAATGGCCAAAGCCATCGAGACCGGCTTACCCAAAATGCGGATTGAAGAAGCCGCCGCCAAAAAACAAGCCCGGATTGATTCGGGCAAAGAAATCATTGTGGGGGTAAATAAATTCAAACCGGATTCTGAAAAAGAAATTGAACTCCTAGAAGTTGATAATACTGCGGTAAGAATTGCCCAAATTGCGCGCTTACAACAGATTAAAGCCACTCGTAATCAAGCTGAAGTAGAGGCGGTTTTAGCCGAAATCACTCAAGCTTGCCAAAGCCTCCCCTCCGAAGGAGAGGGAGAATCAATTACTCCCTCCTCCCCTTCAGGGAGCGAGGGGCGTAATTTACTCGCTCTGGCAGTAAAAGCCGCTCGCCTGCGCGCTACACTTGGCGAAATTTCGCAAGCTATGGAAAAAGTATTTGGGCGTTACAAAGCTACAATTCGAGCTATTTCGGGTGTGTATTCGGCAGAAGTATCCGATGATGAAAACTTCCGACTTGCCCGCGAAATGGCGGACAAGTTTGCGGAGGCTGAAGGTCGCCGCCCACGAATTTTGGTGGCTAAAATGGGGCAAGATGGACACGACCGTGGGGCTAAGGTCATTGCTACCAGTTTTGCCGACTTGGGCTTTGATGTGGATATTGGTCCGCTATTTCAAACCCCCGAAGAAGTCGCTACCCAAGCCATTGAAAATGATGTGCATATCGTAGGTGTATCGAGCTTGGCAGCCGGACATAAAACTCTAGTTCCGCAATTGATTAATGAATTGAAAAAACTCGGACGCGAAGATATATTGGTGATTGTGGGCGGGGTGATTCCGCCGCAAGATTACGACTACCTCTACCAAGCCGGCGCGGTGGGCGTATTTGGACCTGGAACGATTATTTCTATTGCCGCCCAAAAGATTTTGACGAAGTTGATGGAGGAATAGAACGTTGTCTTTATCAGAATTTTCAGCATGATAGCATAAACAGAATTATTTTTTTAGGCTAAATTATAGTAATTAAGCCTTTCAAACTCTCTCTACCGCAGTGGGGAGAGTTTTGTAATATACTAGACCTCTGGCGAAAGTATTTTAACGTGAATATTGTAAGGAATATTGAAAAAACACAAAAAACAAGTTTTTTAGACTATAATACAAAATACCCCCCAAAAAACCGTCATCCTGTGTGCAACTTGGTTAAATTACTATATCTTTAAATTATTCCTGCAATTACTTGAAAATCAATAAATTATATCTCTCTCTTCATCATTCTGATGGGGTTGGGGGAGGCTCAAAAAGTCCACAAAGTTCCACGCAGGATGACGTAGTTGGGTTATTTTTATTGATTTAATTTTTTAGCTAACTAATTGATTATCAGTATTTTATATATTTCTACAAAAACCATATTAAATATTTATTATATTGAAATAATACAATTTTATTTTTGAAATAATTTATAATTTACCGAAAAAGTATCAGCAATTCCCACTGTAGAAATTTTAAACGAATGTTTGATTTTTTAGAATATTTACAAACAGATTTTCTGTAACTAATTGATAATGAGGTGATTATAAATGATAAAAAAGAAACAACGAAATCAAGCAACCCTACACTATCCTGAATTTTTGAACCGAAAGCCTACAAATTCACTTAGTCGCTTCGCTAAAGCTCCGCTTTAAAGTGAATTTTTACGACTTTTCACCCCGAAATTCTAGGGTTTCGCTAAGGGCAATTTAATGAGAAATACATTTAAAGCATTGATTATCAATTATTTAT
>JALONJ010000652.1 GCA_025455045.1 Microscillaceae bacterium
GATTCTGAGCATTAATGAACCAAGCGATAGCTTGGTGAAATTACCGAGCGAAGCTCCGAAGAATCTGAAACTCTTGATAATCAACGCTTTAGATTCTTCGCTTCGCTCAGAATCACTGAAAAGCGAGAGCTTTTCAGAATTCAATGGAATTGCCAAAGGCAATTCCTGAAAAGTGGTGAAGAACCTGTAATTTTTTATAAGCCATTGATTATCAGTTAGTTACAAATTTTATGATTTTTCGGCTAGAGCATAAGATATAAACCTTACGAACTATTGGCTCGGTCTAATAAAGCTATTTTTTGACTAATATAAGATGAAGGGTTTGATTTTGAATAGAAAAATAATAATCTTGAATATGGGTTGGATTGAATAAAATAAAATAAAAAATAAAATCTCGTACCTCCAAAAGACCAATTGCTTCGGTAAAATAAGTGTTTAAATCTATAAAACGGTACGAAAATGGGGTTTTGTCAAGTCGGTGATTGACCCAATGAAGCCACTTGCCAAGCCGAGATAAAGCAGTCGACGGGAGTAGCGCAAAATCTTGTTTGACCCAGAGATAATCCTGAGAGTTTAATTGATGAAACCGATTTTGAAATTTTACCCAAGCGGCTTCTTTGGGAAACTCGAAAACAAATGCGCGATTGGGAGATAAATCCTGAGCAAGAAAAAGCCGTAAAGCCGGACGTTGCTCGAGGCTAATTAATTGATAATGAGTCGGTTGATTGACCCAAGTAGATTGGCTCTCGAGGCGTTTTTTTTTATTTTGATAATGTTGTTCATAAATTTTTTGCCAGCCTTTGGGCATTTGGTCGTTGCTGGGCAGATGCCATTGATGAAAAACAAATTGCTGGGCAAATTCGCATACTTTTAACGCTAAACCACGATTTTGCAAAAGCAGGCTTAAATCGTTGTCTTCGCGCCCCCACCAGCGATAAAATTCATCATAACCGCCAACCGCTTGTAAATCAGAAAGTTGCAAAAAAATATTGCCTTGAGCCAGCGAATTGGTGACCGAAGATTTTTTTGCCCAATCCGAAGCCTTTTGCTCAAGACTTTCATATTCGTCAAAGTAAGCGGGGAGATTATAGCATTTTAAATACCAAGCAGTATTTGGCGTATAATTTGCCATAAGCGATTGCAAAAACAAAGGCGGAAGCAGTATATCAATATCCAAAATAAGCACAAACTGCCCCTTGACCAATAACAAACCTTGATTGATTGCTTGCGCACGGTTCCAATACCAGCCTTGAGTAGCTGCATAATGATAGTGCATTGAGTCATATTTTTGCACCATATTTTTTACTTCATCGCTGTAAGTGGAGTCGCTACCATAATCCAAAAAAATAAGCTCCCAATCCTCGAAAGTTTGTTTGGCAAGAGATTTCAAACATCGTTCTACCAAATCAATTGCACGATTGCGATATATAACTAAGATGGAAATTGTGGGAGGCATCAATAAAGTATTTGGGCAAATAAAAAAAAACTAACTAATTCATAATCAATGGATTAAATTGATGATGATAAGATATATGATGGGTGATTACAATACTTCGTGAATATTTTATAACTCATTGACTATCAGGTATTTATAAAACTCACAAGATTTTAGTTAATTGCTTGATTTTCAATTACTTAGCTCTCAACTAGAAACTCCACGAACTATTGTGATTAAGGAATAAGAATAAAATAAAGTAAACAATTGAATTTATTAATTAATTGATAATCAATGTATTACATTAGCACATCAGCACATCTTATAATTAACTCATTACTAAGGAATATTCATATATTTATGCACTTGCAAAGACACCCGCCATTGCGGATTGTTTTTTACATACTCAATAATCAAGGGCAACATATTGTCCGATTTGCCCCACTCAGGCTGTAGATACAGTTTGCAATCGGGGTTCATTTGGGCGGCAAAACTTTCGGCAAACACAAAATCGCTGGGATGATAAACAATTACTTTTAATTCGTGAGCCACCGCGTAAAACTCAGGCAGGGGTTTTTTAAATTTTTTGGGTGAAAAACAAATCCAATCCAAGTCACCCGATAGCGGGTAAGCCCCCGATGTTTCAATATTGATTTCAAACCCTTGGTTGTGCAATTGCTCGCACAATTCGGTCAAATCGTGCATCAATGGCTCACCGCCGGTAATCACCGCCAGCCGCGCCGGAGATTGGGCGGCTTCACGCACAATGTCTTCAACTTTGACAATGGGGTGAGTATTTACATCCCACGATTCTTTGACATCGCACCACACACAACCCACATCGCAACCTGCCAAACGAATAAAATAGGCGGCTCGCCCCTGATGATAACCTTCACCTTGAATGGTGTAAAAAGCTTCCATCAAAGGCAATTCTTGGCTTATAACCGGCTGATATATTGCTGTTTTCATCTTATATTCATTTCAATTTGCTGGCAAATTTAGCAAAAAAGCCCTTTATTTTGAATCTCTTTTGTCAATAGCTTGTGAAAATAGTTGCTTGTGAAGGATAAATAGCAATTAAATACCTGATAACCCGCCAGAGACGAACACAGTCAGCATTTACATAAAATATTTATTTTAAAATCATCAATCTTTGGAATAGATACAAAATAAAGTAAACTTTTTAAAAACATAATCAATTGAAAATCAGGCAATTAAATAATTCCTAATTCCCAATTATTAATTCTTAGGAACAAGAATAAAATAAAGTAAACAATTGAATTTATTAATTAACTGATAATCAATGTATTACATTAGCACATTGGTTCTTCACCACTTTTCAGGAATTGCCGAAGGCAATTCCATTGAATTCTGAAAAGCTCTCGCTTTTCAGTGATTCTGAACATTACCAAGCAAAATG
>JALONJ010000653.1 GCA_025455045.1 Microscillaceae bacterium
CTTTGTGGGCATTTTCTCAGTGTTCTTTGTGTTTAAATAGTTTATTTTTGGATTAGCTTTTGCAAATAAAATTTATATAAGTGTTTGATTTACAGATGTCTATACAATTTTTAATTGATAGATTCCTAATTCCCTAGTATCAGGCATCATTTTGCCCATACATAATAAGCCGCCCAAAAACCTAGATTGAGAATAGGCAAAAAAACCAATAAAGTAATGTATAATGACTGAGTAATGGGTAACTCAGAGGCTAATAGGAAATTATTGAGAACAATTTTTTCTTCTACCGGAAAGCCCTCTCCTTCATCGTAAATGAGCATCAAATCAAACTCGCGCTGAAGTTCTTGATAAATAACCTGCCCACGCTTACGTTTCTCACGAAACTCAAGATACGTAGCCAATTGCATCAAAGAAGCCGTAAATGCCCCCAAAGCTCCCAAAGAAAGTAAAATTAAGCCGAGGTTTTTATCAATTTTGAGCCAAAAAATTATCAAGGCAAACAACATACTCACCGAGATACTGCCAAACAAAACTCTGGAAATATGCCGCGTAAGGCTATCCATTTCTTGGGTGAGGCTACGAAGTTTGTCCCAATAGGTCTCGAGGCGATTGATAACCCCATCTTGGCTCAAATAGTAATTGGCTGTATTCATTTTTAGATTAGTTGTTTTAAATCTTTATACGAAAAATACGCAAAAAAGTAATAAAAAAACTTACTATAATGCTAATTTTTTTGATTGAAAATCTTTTACATAACTGATTGGCAGGTAAATTTGTTGGGTATCAGGCATAAAATATTTCTTGGGTCAGGGTATGGGAGATTTTGCCGTAAAATATCCAAAAATTTAGGCTTTAAATCAATTTTTTAAAAAAATTACCTACTATTGCTCACTCTTTTTAAGTTGTTGAAAAATGCTCAAGTATTTTGATATTGCTCGTTTGTTGCCTATCAATGGCAACTCAGCTTTTGTAATCATTGTCTTGTTTACTTTATTATGGATTCCTTTGTTTTTATTTTGCTTGGTATTGTGGGGAATGGCTTGGTTGGCTTTCGATGCCCCTGCGGCGGGGCAGTTTGTTTTTCCGGCGTTGATGATTGTTTTGATGAGCCTGCTGCCTTTAATCATTAGCTTTGTGGTCATCAGGGCTTGGTGGGCATATTTACAAAATGAATTCAAACAGTCGGTTTATTGGATGGTATATAGCTTTTTGGGTATTGGGCTGTTATTGCTTGGGCTTAGACTGGGGCAGGCTTGGGGGGTGATTTGAATGATAATGCAATAAAAACATTGCCGAAAAATTAATTTCATCAAGAATTAAATCACACAATCGACTGATAATCAGTGCTTTATGAAATTTGCTTCAAAACAAAATCCAAACTTTAAAGTTATCCTTTGAACAAAAATCAAATTGCCCATTCACAAAATCAAACCTAAAATGCCGGAAGCAAAACCCTCGTTGTGGACTCGAGATTTTATCCTCATCACTTTTACCAATTTACTTATCTCTGCCGGTTCGTTTTTATTGATTCCGGTTTTGCCCATTTATGCCAAACAAGTACTCAAAGCCAGCAAAACCGAAATTGGCTTGATAATCAGTGTATTTACCTTATCGGCTTTGATTTTGCGCCCTTGGGTGGGGGTAGGCTTAGACGCTCTAGGGCGCAAACCAATTTACCTCATCGGCTTACTAATGTTTGGGGCTTTGTTACCTTTTTATGCTTGGTTTCAGACCGTAGTCGGCTTAATTGTCTTGCGATTTTTGCACGGTTTTGCTTGGGGAATTGCCACCACCGGCGGCAGTACAGTTGCCTCCGATATCGTGCCTCCGGCACGGCGTGGCGAGGGTATAGGCTATTATGGAATGTCGTTTACGGTGGCGATGGCATTGGGTCCGGTGTTGGGTTTGGCATTGATTCGTTTGGTTGATTATAATACACTTTTTTATGTAGTAAGTGGATTGGTATTTGGTGGTTTGGGCGTAGCTTTGTGGATAAAATATCCCCGATTTGCCACCACTCCTTGGCGCAATATTTCAATCACTCAGGCGAGTTTATACGATGCTCGCGGGATACCGGCTTCGTTGGTGGCTATGGTATGCTCGGGGGTTTATGGAGGCTTGATTTCTTTTGTTACCTTATTTACTGAGGAAAAAAACCTAAAAAGTGGCTTGCAATTGTTGGATAGTGGGGCTTTATTTTTTGTAGCTTATGCCGTAGGATTGACTTTGGTGCGCCCTTTTGCCGGACGAGAGCTGGATACACGCGGACCACAACGCGTAATTATTGGTGGGTTGAGTATGTTGATATTAGGGATTGTCGCTTTGGCAGCGAGTCAGCACTTGGGTTTGTTTTTGGGCGCGGCATTTGTTGCGGGCTTGGGAATGGGCGCAATTTTACCTACTGCCTTGACAATGGTGGTCAATTTGGTAGAACCCGAACGGCGCGGAGTTGCCAACTCTACTTTTTTCACTTTGGTAGATATAGGGGTAAGCATTGGTACGCTGGGGCTGGGAATAGTTGCCAATTATACTTCGGTAACGACTATGTATTATATTTCAGGGGCAATTATTTTGATTCCTTTGGGGTATTTTTGGCAAATTGTACTGCCCGACTATCACGATAAAATGAATAAACAAACAATGGTAAATTAACTTAAATATCATAGTAACTTATTGATTATCAATCAGTTATTATGATATTTAGTGGCGATAATCGGGCGCATTGCAAATTTACTACCTATCACCCCCTCCCCGCCGAGGCTAATCTCCCTACAGAATTTTAAAGTGCTGATAATCAATCACTTAACTATCATTATTTTTAATTGGTGTAGTAATTGATAATGCTCAATAATTAA
>JALONJ010000193.1 GCA_025455045.1 Microscillaceae bacterium
ATTTTGCTTGGTAATGTTCAGAATCACTGAAAAGCGAGAGCTTTTCAGAATTCAATGGAATTCCCAAAGGCAATTCCTGAAAAGTGGTGAAGATCCATATTTTTCAAATCCTGCTTATTGGTTGCCTAAACTACTTTCAAATTAACCTCAATATTGCCTTGAGTAGCTACCGAATAAGGGCAAACTTTGTGGGCATCTTCTACTACTTTCAAGGCATCTTCGGCGTTTAAGTGTGGCAAGTGAACTTCCAAAGTTACTGCCAAGCCAAAACCACCTTCTTCGGATTTGCCCAAAGTAACTTTGGCAGTTACTACCGCCCCGTTCACATCGCGCCCGGCAGCAACCGCCAAAATTGCGCCATTAAAACACGAAGCATAACCCGCCGCAAACAATTGCTCGGGGTTGGTATAGCGGCTACCCGGTGCCGGCATACGCACATCCATATCAATGATGCCATCTGATGATTTTACGTGACCTTTGCGCCCGCCAATATTGGTAGCATCAGTTGTATAAAGTTCGTTTGCAATTTTAAACATAGATTCAAAAATTTGAAGATTTAAAAATTTAATACTTTTAGACTACAAAATGACAAAAAAAACCTAAATATTTGAAAAACAAGGACTTGAAAGGTTTGAGAATTATCAAAACTCTCAAAAACTCTTGCCGAGCCTTATACCTAACCTCATACCCCGACACAAAGTTCAAAAAAAACTTCTAAAAATCAGCCTAAACCGAGCCGAATATTTTGCCACAACTGAAAAAATATAAATTTTAATTCTTGTCATCTGCCAACAAATTGCTAATGATGGTGAAGATTCTAATTTTATTTAATTTTTTCAAACAGGGAAATTTATTTATCTTGCTTCAAAAATTAAAACCCCAAAAAATTGCATTATTTAATCAAAAAAGAGCCTAGGAATTAGGAATTATGCGTATATCCTGAAAACCCTAGTCTGCCAGTCCAGTAACCTTAACAAGTATTTAAGAAACCTTTAACATCTTTGCATCGGCTTTCTACACTTAAAAATCGTCTAAATTGATATGAAATTTTGGAAAAATAAATGGTTTAAGCGCGGGCTTTACACTGTTTTAATCCTCGTTTTGGGCTTGGGAATTTGGTATTTCGAGCTGATAGTTTACGGTATCGGGCAAGGTATTGGGCAAATGAGTTTGATTTGGAATGCCAAAACTCCCGAAAAATTTTTGGCAGAAGGCAACTATCCCGACTCGGTTAAGGTCTTTTATCAAAAACGATTAGACTTAATTCGGGCAATCAAACGGTTTGCGATTGACTCTTTGGGCTTGCGAGCCTCAGCAAGTTATAGCCAAATCTATGACCAAAAAGGCAAGCCGATTTTGTGGGCGGTTACGGCTTCAGAGCCTTATGCACTCAAAGCCTATGAATGGAGTTATGGCTTTTTGGGCAATATGCCTTACAAGGGCTATTTTGACTCTACCAAAGCCCAAAAATTAGCCCAAGAACTGGAACAAAAAGGCTACGATGTCAATATTTATGAACCGGCGGCTTGGTCGACTTTGGGCTGGTTCAATGACCCCATTCTGTCATCGATGTTGCATTGGTCAGAAGGCGGTTTGGCAAGCCTGATAATCCACGAAATGACCCATAGCACCATTTGGATAAACGGTAATGTGGAATATAATGAAAACTTGGCAGATTTTGTCGGCGATTATGGCGCAAAGCTCTTTTTGGCGGCGCACTTTGGCAAAAATTCCAAACAATATTCGGATTTTATCAACTCCGAACCCAATAGTTTGAGATTCTATGCGCATTTCTTACGTGGAGCAGAAAAACTGGATAGTTTATACAAAAATTTTGGTCCGAAAGATTCTAAAAATGATAAAGACCGCCAAAAAACGGCTCTTATTCGCAAAATTATTGAAAAATTGGACACTCTAGCCCTACCCAATCGCAAGGGTTATATCAAAAGATTTCAAAAAAAACTGCCCAATAATGCTTATTTTATGAACTTTAGACGGTATAGAAGTCGACAAAACCAATTTGAACAAGAATTTAAAACCAAATTTAATTCTAACTTTAAACAATATTTGACGTATTTAAAAGAGAAATATTAATCCAATAGTTCGGACAGTTTCTAGTTTCTAGTTCCGAGTTATTTACTAAGCATCTGATAATCAGATAGTTACACAAAATGCTTGAAGTAGCACAACTAACTGACCGTGTCCGCCTTTAAAGGAACTTGTCCGCCTCTGGCGGATAATCAGCCAGAAACAGACACAGTCGATTACTTACAAAAACTGTCCGAAGTATTGTAATCAAGAATTAGAAATTAATAATTATAAGTTTTATAAGCTCTTGATTATCAAGTATTTACATAAAAAACACATTGTATTAAATCAAAAAAGAGTATTGAAGTATATGATTTAAAAATTACTTAATTAATTGATTATCAATAGTTTGCAAGAGTGATTAAGGTCAATCTTTAGTTTTTAATTCTAAAATAATAAGTAATAATTAATATGAAAAGGCTAGGAATTATTGTCAGTATTTTGATTTTTTTGAGTGCTTTTACCAGCCAAGACACCACTCTGGTGTATCGTGTGGTGAGTAATCAATCGTTCAAAAAAGGTGAACACCTTGAGTATTTGGTGCATTATGGCTTTATCAATGCCGGAATAGCCACGGTAGATGTAAGCCCACAAAATTATATTTTGAATAATCGGATTTGTTATAAAGTCGATATTGTGGGCAAAACCACCAGTTTGGTGGGAGTGTTGGCAAAAGTCAATGACAATTGGCGAACTTATATTGATACGGCGGCTTTTGTGCCACATCGCTTTTTTCGCAATATTGAAGAAGGGGATTATCGCCGCCAAGAATTGACCGATTTTAACCACGCTAACAACTCGGCTACGATGAAATTTGAGGAGTACGGGGTAAAAGACCCAGCCGATAAACATAAAAAAGGCAAAAAAGATTTCAAATTTCCTCAATATGTCCAAGATATGGTAAGTGGTTATTATTATCTGCGCACCATCGATTTTAGCAAGCTCAAAAATGGCGATATGATCAATGTCCCCGGTTTGTTGGAAGATGCCTTGTATGATATGAAAATTCGTTATCAAGGCAAAGAAACCATCAAAACCAAATTTGGCAAAATAGACGCACACCGCCTAGTGCCGGTGATGCCGGGTAATGAAACCTTCAAAGGTGATAGCTCGATACGTTTTTGGGTGTCGGAAGATAAAAATCACGTGCCAATCCGCATCGAAGCCGATATGTTTATTGGTAAAGTAGTTTGCGAAATCCAAAACTATAGCAATCTAAGACATAAGTTGAATTTCAAATAAATAAAATTAGTAACAATTGGCGAAAAACTTGTCGGTTTGAACACCGACAAGTTTTTTCGCTATACTGTTATTATAATAATTATTTTAATAAAAATTTTTAATTAAAAAATATTCTATTAAAGAATGAACACAGAATGACCACCAATCATTGAATTGTAATTAATTGATAATCAGCTATTTACACTATAATCAATTTTTAATTATTAATTCCTAATTCCAAAGGTGTATTGAATCAAGGTAATTTTGTTTATTTTTGGTAGCAAAAACCATTGGTTCACCAAGATTTCTTCTTTTATGTTTTTCCTAGCAAAAAAATGTAAGCTATTGATAATCAACACAATAGCTATTATTTATTTATTTTTTACTCAAGCTTGCCTCCCTCCTACTGACCACCAAACTCCGCAAGCTCAAAAACTGCTTGGTACTTGGTATCTCAATGAAAATGACTTGTATAATAAAATTTATTTTCAAGACAGTTCGCACGTAGCTTTTGACACTCATTTGGATACAATGTTTTTTTATACCTATCGTCTCCAAAATGATACTTTGCTCTTGTTTGACAAGAAAGGACAATTGCATAATTATAATATTATTCAAAAACTGAGTGTCGACTCGCTCATATTCAACAATTTATTGGATAAAGAAGGCATACAACGCTACTCACGCCAAGAAAAGCTGAAGGCAAGTAATTGATAAGCTAATTTGCTGGTGTGCTAATGTACTAATCCCTCAAGGTCGGACATTTATACTAGTAATTCTCCATAGGCTAGAATCATTATAGAAAGGGGGGCATTTCAAATTTATGCGTTTCTTTTGCCTAACCCTGCCCTCTCCGAAAGAGAGGGTAATAAGTAGTAAATTTGAAATGCACCCATAGAAAATAATATTGAACGAAATTGCAAGGCTTATTTTTTGATTTTTTTGTTATTATAAGCAATTATAAGTATTATTGTCTCAATTTGAGATAATAGTATGATTATTCAAAGATTTTTATCACTTTAGTTTATATACAATGTTCAATCTCCACTCCCATCCCCATTACAATTTCGCCAAATCTTGCCTGCTATTGTTTATCTTTTTTACATTTTTTATTTCTTGGGACGCTTGGGCGCAGTCCACTACCACCAAGGTACTGGTTTTCAGCAAAACCGAGGGATTTCGCCATTCCTCGATTGAAGCCGGTAAACTCGCCTTGCAAAAAATGGCAAAGGAAAAAGGTTTTATGGTGGACATTACCGAAGATGCTACGCGATTCAACACCCAAAATTTGAAAAACTACCGCGCTGTAATTTTTTTAAATACGACTGGCGATGTATTAAATTCTCAACAACAAACCGACTTTGAACGCTATATTCAAGCCGGAGGTGGGTATTTGGGTATTCACGCCGCCAGCGATACCGAATACGAGTGGCTTTGGTACGGGCGATTGGTGGGTGCGTATTTTTTGAGCCATCCAGTCAATAATGTCCAAATCGGCAAATTTAGAGTAGTGATGAAAAACCATCCGGCAACCCAAATGATGCCCGATGAATTTGAACGCAAAGACGAGTTTTATGATTTTAAACAAGTAAGCCCCCATATCAATGTTTTGCTGAAAATAGATGAAAGTTCTTACAAAGAAGGTAAAATGGGTGAAAATCACCCAATGAGTTGGTATCAGGAGTTTGAAGGTGGGCGGTCTTTTTATACCGCGATGGGGCATACCGAAGAAACTTTTAGCGAACCCTTGTTTTTGGCGCATATTTGGGCAGGTTTGCAGTATGTAATGGGGGGCGACACGCCAAAACCCTTAGACTATACCAAAGCTCGCCCCGAAGAAAACCGATTTAGCAAAGTAGTTTTAGCTGATAAGCTGGACGAACCTATGGAACTAACGGTTTTGGACAACAATCGTGTACTATTTATTGAGCGCAAGGGAGCAATCAAGTTATACAATCTCCAAAGCAAAGAACTCAAAACCATTGCCAATATACCAGTCAGCACCAAATACAAAAATCAAGAAGGCAAAACCAGCGAAGCCGAAGACGGCTTGATGGGCTTGAACAAAGACCCCAATTTTGCCCAAAATCATTGGATTTATTTGTATTACTCTCCGGCGGGCGACGAAGCCAAAAACATACTCACTCGCTACGAGATGCGCGGCGATGAGATATTGCTCGATTCCAAAAAAGTGATTTTGGAAGTAGCTACCCAACGCGAAGAATGTTGTCATTCCGGCGGTTCAATTGAGTGGGACAAAGCGGGTAATTTGTATCTCTCTACGGGCGATAATACCAATCCTCACGCATCTAATGGCTTTAGCCCCAGCGATGAGCGCGCCGGAAGAAGCCCTTGGGATGCGCAAAAATCTTCGGCAAATACCAATGACTTGCGCGGAAAAATCATTCGCATCAAGCCCAACCCTGACGGTACTTACACCATTCCCGAAGGTAATTTGTTTCCCAAAGGCACACCATTGACCCGACCCGAAATTTATACTATGGGAAATCGCAACCCATTTAGAATCTCGATAGACCAAAAAACCGGCTTCTTGTATTGGGGCGAAGTAGGTCCCGATGCCAACCAAGCCCAAGAAGGACGTGGCCCTGCCGGACACGACGAGATTGGGCAAGCACGCCAAGCCGGAAATTTTGGTTGGCCTCATTTTGTTGGCGACAACAAAGCCTATCACAAATTTGATTTTGCAACCAATCAATCCGGTGAAAAATGGGAAATAAACAAACCAATTAACAATTCGCCCAATAATACTGGCTTAAAAGAACTGCCCCCTGCCCAAAAAGCAATGATTTGGTATCCTTATGGCGAGTCATCAGAGTTTCCTTTGATGGGTACAGGTGGGCGCAATGCAATGGCTGGACCCGTATTTTACAAAGATGCTTTTGCTCAAGCCTCTCGAGCATTTCCACAGTATTATGATGGCAAATTATTTATTTATGAGTGGATGCGCGGTTGGATAATGGTAGTTACGATGGATAAAGCCGGAAATTATGTTTCAATGGAGCCTTTTATGCCTAGCTATAAATTTAGCAATCCAATGGATATGCAGTTTGCCCCCAATGGTGATTTGTATATGTTGGAATATGGCTCGGGCTGGTTTACTGCCAATGATGATGCTCGATTAATTCGGATTGAATACAACGGCGGCAATCGCAAACCTATCATTCAAGCCTCCGCCAATAAGAAAGGAGGAGCAATTCCTTTGCAAGTAAATCTATCAGCAGTCGGCACAAGCGACCCCGATGGTGATGCGCTGAAATATGTTTGGAAAATAACTTCCGACAATGGCTATCGCAAAACATTCAAAGAAGCTAATCCGAATATAACGCTCAGTAAATCAGGCGTTTATACGGCAACGCTAACTGTAGCAGACGGCAAAGGCGAAAGCAATACCCAATCTATAGAACTGATAGCCGGAAACGAACCGCCGGTTTTGACTTTTGAAATGCCTAAGAGCAATCGCACTTTTTTCTTTCCTAATCAAGCATTTGAATATGAAGTAAAAGTTAGCGACAAAGAAGACGGCAGTTTGGCAAATGGCAATATCAAACCCGAACAAGTATCGCTTACCATTGACTACCTGGCAGAAGGCTATGACAAAATTGCCATTGCGCAAGGGCATCGCTCGGCAGATGACAATGCTAATTTTGCCGCCGGAATTTCTTTGCTTGACAAAAACAATTGCAAAGCCTGCCATAGCATTGACAAAAAATCGGTTGGACCGATGTATCGAGAAGTAGCTTTGCGCTATAAAAATGACCCCAATGTGGTAGAGTACCTTACCAAAAAAATAATTAATGGCGGAAGTGGCGCGTGGGGGCAAATACCTATGGCGGCGCAACCCAAAGTTACGCCCGAAGAAGCCGCCAAAATGATAAAATACATTATGAGTCTGGGCGAAGCCAAAGCCCAAGCCAACACACTACCTACCAAAGGGACTTATACACCCAAGCTCAATGCCAATGATAAAGGGCAGGGGGTATTGATGATACGTGCCGCCTATCAAGACCAAGGCGCAGACGGAGTACCGACTTTGGCGTCTGAACAGAGCTTGATTTTGCGTAATGCCCAAATTCACCCGCATAAATTTGACAAATATGAATCAGCTTCCAAACTCAGTTCTAGTGGCTTTGATTTGGTCATTATGAGCAATTCTGGCTCTTATCTTACCCTCAACCAAATTGATTTGACGGCAGTAAAACAACTAACAATGCTCGTAATGGCTCCCAAAGCCCGAATAAACGCACAAGGGGGAATCATAGAAATACACCTCGACTCACCAGAAGGAAAACTGATAGGGCAATCTACTATGATAGAACCTACTGAACAAATAGGAACAGGGGCAACTCCAGCTCCAATTGCCATTCAAGCCACCGAAGGTACGCATAATGTATATTTTGTCTTTAAAAACCCCAAAGCTCAAGGTATTTTGATGGTGGTGTTGGGAGCTATATTTCAAACCCAAGTGGGCAATCAAAATAAAACAGATTCATCTCCGGCTTTTAAAGTATCGGCTGATGATTATGTCGGCAAATACAAGATGACCGGCTTACCTTTTGAATACATTGAAATAAGTAATAAAGATGGCAAGGTATGGTCAAAAACCCCCGATGGGCGCGAGGGCGAAATAAAAGCAATGGATCAACCAGATAAGTTTGATGCTGAGGGAAAAGCCATTATCAAATTTATCCGTGATGACAAAGCCAAAGTAATCGGCGTAAAATTGGAAGCTATGGGAATGAGTTTTGAGGGCAAAAAAGAGTAATCCTATTTTTCAAAACCAACTCCTAAACTTTTCAATTTTAGGGGCAAGAAAACAAGTAGTGTAAATTACTTGTTTTTTTGTTTTGGTAGATTCCAAAACGAGATGCAATTTTCTTCGTTTCCAGCCAACTGGGGCAATAAATGATTTTTTTTCAGAAACCCCCTTATTCATTTTGAAGGGGGATTTCTGAAAAAAATAAAAGAAAAAAAAAGATTTTATTGATAAACTGCTCATAATCAAGTAGTTATCATATTGCATTTCGTTTTGGAATTCAAGATCCCTTAAGAGCATAAAATATTGATAATCAATCATTTACAAAAAATCAATCATTAAAACTTAAAAATCAATTCTTTTTATGCTCCAATTCTTTCAATGCTTTCAACTCATCGCGCAAGCGGGCGGCTTCAATAAAGTCGAGGTCTTTGGCGGCTTTTTCCATCGCTTTTTGGGTCAGTTCTATCTGTTTGTGCAGTTCATCTTTGCTCATATAAGCCACTACTGGGTCGGCGGCAAGGCTCACTTCTTCGGGTTCAATATAGAATTGCTTGATACCTTTTTGGCGGTCGGCAACTTTGGTTTGTTGCATAATGGCTTCTTTGGATTTTTTGACCGATTTTGGCGTAATATTATGTGCAATATTGAACTCATCTTGCACCTTGCGGCGGCGTTCGGTTTCGTCGATAGCAAAGCGCATCGAGTCGGTGATTTTATCGGCGTACAAAATCACTTTACCGTCTTCATTGCGCGCCGCCCGCCCAATGGTTTGAATCAAAGAGCGCGCGTTGCGCAAAAATCCCTCTTTGTCGGCATCCATAATGGCTACCAGCGAGACTTCGGGCAAATCTAAGCCTTCGCGCAAGAGATTCACGCCAATCAACACATCAATTACGCCCAAGCGTAGTTCGCGCAAGATTTCGGTGCGTTCCAAAGGTTTGATTTCGGAATGAATATAGCGACATTTGATACCGATTTTGTCCATATACTTACTCAATTCCTCTGCCATTCGTTTGGTAAGGGTTGTTACCAATGTTCGTCCTTCTTTTTGGGTAGTATTTTCAATTTCTTCCAATAAATCATCAATTTGGTTTAGGCTGGGACGCACTTCAATTTTGGGGTCTAAAATACCCGTAGGACGAATCAATTGCTCTACGACCACCCCTTCCGATTGCTTGAGTTCATAATCGGCGGGCGTGGCACTTACATAAATCACTTGATTGATGAGTTCTTCAAATTCATTAAAATTCAAAGGGCGGTTATCCAAAGCCGAAGGCAATCGGAAACCATAATCGACCAGTACGGTTTTGCGGGAGCGGTCGCCGCCATACATTCCTCTTATTTGGGGCATTGTAACGTGGCTTTCGTCAATAACCAACAAATAATCTTCGGGAAAATAATCTAACAAGCAAAACGGACGCGAGCCAATGTCACGCCGGTCAAAATACCGTGAATAGTTCTCGATGCCGGAGCAATAACCCAATTCGCGCATCATCTCGAGGTCAAATTCGGTGCGTTCTTTGATGCGTTTTGCCTCCTCTACCCTACCCTCACTTTCAAAATACTTGATTTGTTTGACCAAATCATCTTGAATTTCCTTCATTGCTTGGAGCAAAGTTTCTTGCCCGGTAACAAATAAATTTGCCGGAAAAATAGAAATAGCCGTTTCGTCCGAAAGTTTTAGATTGGATTGAGGGTCAATGATTTGAATTGCCTCAATTTCATCGCCAAAGAAATAAATGCGATAGGCGAAATCGTCATAAGCCACAAAAATATCGACCATATCGCCCTTGACTCGAAAAGTGCCACGCGAAAACTCGGCTTCGGTGCGGCTATACAAAATATCGACCAAAGCAAACAAAAACCGATTTCGGCTGATTTTATCCCCAATTTTTAGCCTCAATACATTTTTGCCAAATTCTTCGGGGTTGCCAATCCCATAAATACAAGATACGGAGGCTATCACCACCACATCGCGCCGCCCCGTAAGCAAAGCCGAAGTTGCCGAAAGCCTGAGTTTTTCAATTTCGGCATTAATCATCAATTCTTTTTCAATAAATGTATTAGTAGTGGGCAAATAAGCCTCCGGCTGATAATAATCATAATAAGAAATAAAATACTCGACCGCATTTTCGGGAAAAAACTGCTTAAACTCGCCGTACAACTGCGCCGCAAGGGTTTTATTGTGGCTCAAAATCAGCGTGGGGCGATTGAGTTGGGCAATCACATTGGCAACCGTAAAGGTTTTGCCCGAGCCGGTTACACCCAAAAGCGTTTGCGATTTTTCGTTGTTTATGATTCCTTTTACCAGTTGTTCAATGGCTACCGGCTGGTCGCCGGTGGGTGCAAAATCGGAGGTGAGTTTAAATTGCATAGCAAAATAATTAATCTTTCCGGGGTTTGTTAGTTTTTAAATGTTTTATTGGCTATCCAAATTACAATTTTTTACTTATTTGGTGCGTATTTTTAGTCAAATATTTAAAAAAACAAACCCTAATCCGCCTTTGGCGGATTATCGATTAATTACTAAAATAACGTGAATATTTTTATAACTAATTGATAATCAAATAATTATAATGTAAAAAATACACTTTTCGGTAAATTATAAATTATATTTAAAATAAACTTGTA
>JALONJ010000654.1 GCA_025455045.1 Microscillaceae bacterium
TTTTGGAACGAAAGCCGCAAAAATTCGGTTTGAAGCGAGCTTCAGCGAGCGACTAAGCGAATTTTCGGCTTTTGGTTCAAAAATTCAGGATAGTGTAGGGTTGCTTGGTGTCGTTGTTTCTTTTTTATCAAGAAAAAAAAGAAAATTGTAGCAAAAGTAAATTTATAATCACCTCATTATCAATTAGTTACAGAAAAGCTATTTGTAAATATTCTAAAAAATCAAACATTCGTTCAAAATTTCTACAGTGGGAATTGCTGATTGCCCTCTTGGCTTATCAAATCGCTAAATATTATCAAATCGAGTAGGGGTGCGGACGGTGGGTTAATAAAAAAGCCTGAACTTAATCGGTTCAGGCTTTTATTTTATAGATAGGCATAGCATCAAAGCAATCAAATGTATTGATTTCCCCTTCCTCCTCCTCAGTCCTCACTCTCACTCTTTCTCTCAAAAACTATATTCTTTTTTCTGATGTGGGCGGCGTTTGAGCCCCTTGAAGATTTTGAAATTACCCAATCCCCAACGTTGCAAACGAAAAGTAAGGGATACCCTCAATACACCCAAGCCGTATTTCACACTCCGGCTAAAATTGATACTACTCGCTTCCTCAAAATATTTGGTGGGGCAACTCACCTCCCCAATATTGAAGTCGGCATAAATGATTTGCCCCAGCATTTCATTGTCAAATACAAAATCGTCAGAGTTTTGGTCTAAGGGCAAGCTTTCCAACACCTCGCGGCTAAATGCTCGGTAGCCGGTATGGTATTCGGCTAATTTGTGATTGACCATTACATTTTGAAAAAAGGTCAAAAACCGATTGGCAACATACTTATACACAGGCATACCCCCAACCAAAGCTCCCTTACCCAAAGTACGTGCCGCCAACATTACATCATATACATCTTTGGCAATGGGGTATAGCATAGCCTCCAACAAAAGCGGCGTATATTGATAATCAGGGTGAAGCATCACCACAATATCTGCCCCTATATCGAGGGCTTTGTGATAGCAAGTTTTTTGATTACCGCCATAGCCTTTGTTTTTTTCGTGGCGAATTACGTGCTGAATCCCTAACTCACGGGCTACCTCTGCGGTATTGTCGGCTGAGTGGTCATCGACCAAAATGACCTCATCAACAATTTCAAAAGGTATTTCTTGGTAGGTTTTTTTCAAGGTTGCCGAGGCATTGTAAGCGGGCATTACGACTACTATCTTTTTTCCGTTTATCATGGGCAGATTGTATTATAAATCTCTTTGTAATGAATAGCGAATAGCATAGAGTTGAATAATTTTTAGTCATTTGAAAGTCCGCCAGAGGCAAGACACATCAATAGGTTATCAAAAAATCTCGTTTACCTTATTTTTTCTTATTGCTTTGCCTCCATTAATGTATTTCAAGGCAATTTTATTGCAAAAAAAGCAAAAGCCTAGCATAATTCAAATGTATGCTCTAGGTTTTAGGGTTTAGAAATGAATGATAAGGAATGAAATTTTTTGTAAAATGCTGATTATCAATAGTTTATAAAAAATATGTGATTTTTATTTCTAAAATAAACTTTTTATAGTCAATCAAAAGTAGTTTTTCAGTAAAAATCCTCTATCCGACTTCAGCAAAGTTTAAAACTTTGCCGAAGTTTAAGTAATTAAAAAAATCCTCACTATTCATTACTCAAAATGCTCACATTAAACTCATTCATTTCCCTCCAAGGCTTTGATTAAATTTTCAAACATCTTCATCAAAACTTGGCGCATTTTTTCGGCGCGCGGTGGGTGGTATTGGGTTTGAGTATCGTCCAAGTACAAATCCTTGGCGCGTTCCAATTGCAAGGCGTGAATCCCCTCTGCCGGATTGCCAAAACTGCGTGTGATATAACCGCCCTTAAAAGGTGTATTGTGATTGACCTGATAATCAGCTAGTTGCAAACTTTGTAAGGCAGTTTGAATAATGCTTGGGCTGGCAGATTGTTCGTCATTATCACCCAAAATCAAATCAGGGAATGGCTCGGGGCGAATACTTGGCACCAACCGCCGAATGGAATGAGCATCATAAAGCAATACTTTGCCAAATTGTTGTTGCAAATCAGTTAAAATTTCGCCGATTTTTTGGTGGTAAGGCTGAAAATAATTTTCAATTCTAAAGCTAATCTCCTCATTATCAGGGGTTTGGTCTTTATAAATTGGATTTCCCAAAAAATCGGTCAAAGTTACCAAACCGGTAATCACCCGTCCATCGTTATAAAGTGCTTGGCTATCAGGCTGGCGGTTGAGGTCAATGACCCACCGGTGGTAGTGGGCAACAATCATCGTGATACCCATTGCCGGGGCAAAATCGTACAATTTATCTACAAACCAGTCGGTATCATCTAAATCACTCAGGGCTTGGGGCTTGAGTTGGCTTTGAATGGCTTCGGGAAACGCCACTCCACAATGCGGCACACTAATCAAAATAGGTACCACAGGAGCAGTAGGTTTGATGAGGTAAAAGTTCATTTTGAAGTACGTAAATAGATGAATATTTTTGGATTTTGTGGTTTGTGTAGCCTTCAGCGTGCAATTTTCGGACTAAATTCAACTTGCAGTCCAAGATTTTGCTATCACTAAATAATAAATAGTGAATAATGTAGAATGAATAATTTTTTAAGTAATAAATAACCACAAGTTTGTTAAAATCAATAGTCTGGACAGTTTCTAGTTTCGAGTTTTTTTGTTAAGTGCTTGATAATCAAATAGTTACAATAAATAATACTACTATACCAGCAATTCCCACTGTAAAATAATTGAACAAAACTTTTATATTTTAACTTTTATATTTATAAAAATAACAAAATATATAAGTAATTGATAATCAGCA
>JALONJ010000655.1 GCA_025455045.1 Microscillaceae bacterium
CGCAAAATATTCATTTTGCTTGGTAATGTTCAGAATCACTGAAAAGCGAGAGCTTTTCAGAATTCAATGGAATTCCCAAAGGCAATTCCTGAAAAGTAGTAAAGAACCTTTTTTTTTGTTTAAAACTTATTTTATTCTTTTTCATTGAGTCGTTTGAGGGCAGCTTTGGCGCGAGCATCGCCTTGTTTGGCGGCTTTTTTGTACCAGCGAATCGCATCTTTGCGGTCGGGTTTGAGCGAGCCTTCCCCTTTCTCATTTTTTTCGCCCAAGAAGTACTGCGACTCGGCAAATCCCTTACGAGCGGCTTCTCTAATCATTCTTAAGCCCTTTTTTTCGTCTTCTTCCACGCCATACTCACCATAAAAATAGTTTTCACCGAGGTAGTGCAGAGCATACAAATTGTTTTGTTTGGCAGATAGCTCCAGCCATTTGACCATTTCGGCATCACTGCGCTCGGTACCACGCCCCCAAAAATACATATAACCCATTGCCCAAGTGGCGTTGCTGTTTTTTTGAAATTTTTTGTTATTGCTATGGGCTTTCAAATATTTGAAGGCATTGTCGAAATCTTCAGCATCAAAAAAACGCAAACCGCGCGAGGTAGCTTCTTCGGGGCTGAGGCTTTCGGGCTTTACTTGTTTGCTTTGGTAATCGGAGCCAATGATTTTAAATTCTTTGAGCTTGGTGTCGGGCTTGTCAAGGGTTTTGACATAAAAATCCAAAGGCTTGATATTTTCGGTATAGTAGCTCCCCAAGTACATACCCTTGAGTTTGCGTTCTACCTGAATTTTGGCATAATAGTACTTTTCGGGGGCTTGGCTGTTGTAACCTACCTCCAGGACTTTGGCACTTTTGAGGCTGGTCTCGAGCTTTTGTTTTTTCATATCGCCATAGAGTTTTTTTACTTCTTGCATATAGTCTTCTACGGTCATTACTCTTTGCCCGGGCGCACGCTTGGGGTCATCATCGGGGCTAAGGTCATTGTAAACATACACATCGTGATTATCAAAAAATACATCAATAAACTGCCTACCATAACTGGTTTTGCGGTTTTGTAGCACGCCGTTGTCGTCCTCTTCTTTTACCAACAAACTATCGTTGAGTTTGGCGATGATTTCAGGCAGTTTTTGATAATAAGTCTCGACTAGTTTGGTGGCTTCAGCCCGAAAAATAGTTTCTTCGGCAGAGTTGAGTTTTTGAGAAAATAAAGGTAAATAATTGATAATCAACAAGATAGCTATTAAATACTTTTTCATTTTAAGATTTTCTTTTGATTTTGATGATGTAATTTAGCCAAAGATTGCGCTGCATCTCCCGCTAAGGCTCAAAAATAAATTAAGTACTTGATAATCAAATAGTTATACAATAGTATTGCTATACTGATACTCCTCATTAAAACGAAAAATCGAGGTAGGAATTTTTTTAAGCAAAAAATTAATTTACAATTTACTCAATCTGAGCCATTGCTTGTGTCCCCGCAAGCAATTATCTCGCAGCGATTAATTTATAACTTACTCAATCTACCGGCTCTAATCACCTGCCAAGCATATTCAAAAGCCCCACGGACAAACGGACCAATGCGCCCCAAACGCTCGTCTTGCGTAAAACCCTGCGCAAAACGATAATACAATTGTTGGGCAACTACAGCATTTTTGAACAAAGAAAGAGCATAATAAAAAACCGGATTATGGACTTTGAGTTGGCGTTTTTGTTCATAATACTCCAGCAATTCTTGGCGCGTAAAAGCCCCCGCGAGCGAAGTAGCCCAAGTACCCAACAAGTTAGGCTCACCCGGCTCAAGCCAATAGCCCAGCACCATTCCCAAATCGGCAAAAGGGTCGCCAATGGTGGACATTTCCCAATCCAATACCCCTCTAATTTCTTGAAAATCAGGACTATAGATTACATTATCAAATTTATAATCATTGTGAATAATCGATACCCGAGTTTCATTGGGCAAATGCGCTTTGAGCCAATCAGCAACTTGATTTACTTCGGCAATCGGCTCGGTGGCTACATTTTGATACCGTTGCAGGCTGCCTTCTACTTGGCGCAACACATAGCCTTCGGGCTTGCCCAGATTGATTAATTGACTGTCAAAAACATTGACTGATTGCAGCTCAATAAAATTATCAACAAATGTAAGGGATAAGTGCCGCATAAAATCGGGGCTTAGTTCTATTCCACTAGGTTTTTTGCTACGCAAGACTACTCCTTCAATCCGTTCCATTAGATAGAACTCCGTGCCAATAATGCTTTCATCTTCGCAAAAAAGAACCACTTGCGGTACTTTGGGATAAGCCTGAATCAAGAGCGAAAGCACTCGATATTCTCTTTTCATATCGTGTCCACCCTTGATATGTTTTGCCCCGCCGGGGGGCTTGCGCAAGACCAATTGGCGGTTGCCGTAGCGAAGTAGGTAGGTAAGATTGGAATGACCGCCCGGAAATTGCAAGATTTCTAAGGCTTCCGTACTTTGAAAATACTGATTGAGATAAGTATTGAGGCTAGATAAATCTAATTCTTCGCCTTGGCGGATTTGCTTTTGGGCTTCGTCGAGCATAAGGGTATAAAGAGGAATGGTTTACATACACAAAGAAACAATTTTAAATGATTTTTGCTCAAGAAAGCTAAAAAAATCATAAAATTTACAATTATTGACAAGCACAATAGTTTGGACAGTTTATGGTTTCTAGTTCCTAGTTATTTGCTAAGCACTTGATTATCAGTTAGTTATAAAAAATATTTGGTTCTTCACCACTTTTCAGGAATGAAGAAAAAAAAACGACAATTTTGTCATTCTGAGCGAAGCGAAGAATCTGAAACTTTTGATAATCAACGCTTTAG
>JALONJ010000194.1 GCA_025455045.1 Microscillaceae bacterium
TCATAATTTATTGATTATCAAATAATTACAGAAAAAATCTAAGAGGTAAAAATTTAACAAAGTTCCACGCAGAATGACGACTTGGGGGATTTTGGATTGCTTTTTTAAAAATTTAATTTTTTGTACTTTTTTAATATATTTCAAAATATTCACGTTAATCTAACGATAAATTTGCTCCCAAGCTCGAGCTACACTATTGACCGGCAATTGGCAAGTTTTGTCAAAACATACATAAATCAAAGAATCTTCACCCGCCCCTCGATTCTCGAGTAGGGGCAATGCTTGGCTGGGGCTAAAGCTGCCAACTATCACCTTATTGGGATAATATTTTTTATCCAATTCTTTGCGAAAAAACATCGCGTCTTCGCCCACGAGAGCTATTTCGGCGGTGGCTTGAGTAAAGTATATATAAAGTTGCCCCCAATTTGCCAAGTATTCAATATTGCGCAAAAGCAAGGGTTTTACTTGGCTGACCATCCGGCGAGCGATTTTGATATACGCCTGATTATCAAGCAATAAGCCCAAAAAGTATAAGTTTTTTGCCATAGCCGAATTGGAAGCTGGGGTTACATTATCAAAAATTTCTTTTTTGCGAGCAATCAGTTTTTCAGCATTTTGGTCAGTAAAAAAGAACATTCCTTCTTCGGTATCATAAAAATTGGTCAGCGTATATTCTGTAAGTTTTTGGGCAAAATGTAACCATTGCAAGTCAAAAGTTGCCTGATACAAAGCCGTCATAGCCTCTATAACTTGGGCATAATCTTCCAAATATGCAATAATGTCGGCTTTACCGTTTTTGTAATTCCGAAATAGTTTTTCGCCGTCAAACAGCTTGTTTTTGATAAAATAAGCATTTTCAAGGGCTAATTCCAAAAAAGATTCTTCGTCAAAGACTCGATAAGCATCTATCAAGCCCTTGAGCATCAAGCCATTCCAAGCAGTTAGGATTTTATCGTCCAAGCCCGGGCGTATGCGAGTAGTTCGTATTTTGAGGAGTTTTTTTTGCCAATCTTTGATTTTGGTTTGCAATTCGGGCAAGGACAAATGATTCAAATTGGCAAATTCTTCGTCCGATTTGCGCCGACACAAAATATTAACCCCGTGTTCCCAATTGCCCACCGGCAGCACTTGGTAGTAGTCGCAAAACAATTGCAATTCTTGGGCATCAGTCCATATTTCGGCGAGTTCTTTATAAGTCCAAGTATAAAATTTGCCTTCTACGCCTTCGCTATCGGCATCTAAGGCAGCATAAAAGCCTCCTTCTTCGCTCAACATTTCGCGCTTGATAAAGGCAATGCTTTGATAAACTGCTTGTTTATAGACAGCATCTTTGCTAAGGTTATAAATATCTGCGTATAAGCCAATTAGCTGTCCATTGTCATACAACATTTTTTCAAAATGTGGGGCAAACCACTCACCATCAACCGAATAGCGCGCCCAGCCGCCCCCGATTTGGTCATAAATTCCGCCCTGGTATATTTCTTTCAAAGTCAATTTGACTTGATTGAAGGCAGTTTCGGCACGTGCAGCCGATTGCGTTGTTTGGGAATATTGCAAAACCCAAGCCCACAAATTGGGCATCGGAAATTTGGGGGCTTTTTGCATTCCGCCCAATTGCGTATCAAAGTTGGCGGCTAGTTTGTCAAACATTTCATCGAGGGCAAGTGCCTCAAAATCAGCACTTTCGCTACCCAAAGCGTATTTTTTTAGCTCGCTTACCGCTATGGAGTTTTTGAATTGCTCAGCAGACTCCTCCAACTCCGCTCGATTTTCTTGAAAGACTTGGGCAATACGCACCAACAAATTAGCCCAATTTTGCGGGGGAAAATAAGTTCCGGCGTAGAAAGGCTTGGCTTGCGGGGTAAGAAAAGCATTGAGCGGCCAGCCACCCTGTAAGCCCATAGTTTGTACAGCATCCATATATACTGCATCTACATCGGGGCGTTCTTCTCTATCGACTTTGATACATACAAAATGTTGGTTCATCAGAGTCGCAATCTGCTCATTTTCAAATGATTCGCGTTCCATCACATGGCACCAATGACAGGCAGAATAGCCAATGCTTACAATGATGGGTTTGTCTTCGGTTTGGGCTTTTTGCAATGCTTCCTCGCCCCAAGGAAACCAATCCACCGGATTGTAGGCGTGTTGCAAAAGATAGGGACTGCCGGAGTGAATCAAGCGATTGGGTTCGCGGGTAGTATTTGCGGTCATTTTGGTTAATTTATGATTTGTGGTGGTAAGCTCGACGATTTAATAAACAAATAATAACTCATTGATAGTCAATAAGTTATATTTTTATTGGTTATGAACCTCGAATTTGCTTATGCAAATTTAATCTTTTTATAAGGATTTAAAACTCAAAAATTCCCTTTACTTTGTCGGCATAACTACTGCCGGAGGTGATTTTGGATTGCATTTTATCATTAAGCAATAAGATGTATTTGCCGTTGAAAAATTTTTGCGCTTCTCGAACTTTATGATTGTTGATAATCACCGAGCGGCTCACGCGCGTAAAATGATTGGGTAGTTTTTCTTCCAAAACTGTCAATGAATAGTCCAACAAGTGTTTTTTGCCTTCTTCGGTATGAAGATTGACATATTTGTCCTCGGCTTCAAAATAAGCAATTTCATCTAAGCGAATCAATAAAATACGCTCTCCGATTTTGACCGAGATGGAGGTGATTTCTTTGCGAGGCTTGAGTTGGGCAATCAATTGCAAAATTTTGGTTTCGGATAAATCCTGCTTCGGGGAAGGCAGTTTTTGTTGGAGTTTTTCTACCGTTCTTTGTAGGCGTTCCGGCTCAATGGGTTTGAGCAAGTAATCAAGGGAGTTTTCTTCAAAAGCTCGCACGGCATACTCCTCGTACGCAGTAGCAAAAATTACCCAAGGCATATAGCTCAGGCGGGTAAGCATCTCAAAGCCCGTCATAAGAGGCATCTCGATATCCAAAAAAATCAAATCAGGCTTCATTTTTTCAATCAAAGCCCAGCCTTCGGCTCCGTTTTGTGCCGAGCCTATCAAATCAAAAACATCGGGATAGCCCTGCAACATTCGCTCGAGGCGATTGATAGCCGGTTTTTCATCATCAATTAATAAGGTGCGAAACGGCATAGCTTTATTTATTTCTAAGCGATTAATTCAGTGTGATTCAAAATAATTTTTTGAATTAAATTATTGATAATCAATTCGTTATGTATAAAAAATAAATTATTTTGTGTGAAATTATACTAACAAAAAAGGTAAGTTTTGCTTACTTACCTTACAATCAAAAATAATTTGGCGGATGAGTAACGCGAGCTAGGCGTTTACAACTTGTTTTTTTGCTTTTACCGGAAAAGCCACCGAAGCTAATACACTGATAATCAAAATTGCCAAAATAATATACAAGGAATAATGAGTTTTGTAACCAATGAGCTTGAGCCACTCGTGCGGCACGAGCATTTTAGTACCGATGAAGGTAAGCAAAAACGCCAAGCCGGTTTTGAGATAGTGAAATAAGTGCATAATGTTGGATAAAAAGAAAAACATTGACCGCAAACCCATAATAGCAAATATGTTGGAAAAAAACACAATATAAGGGTCTTTGGTAACGGCAAACACCGCCGGTACTGAATCAACGGCAAACAATAAATCGGTAAACTCGATAATCAATACAACCACAAACAAAGGTGTAACATACAGTAAACCCTTGCGCCGAATGAAAAAATAATCTTTGAAATAACGCGGAAATACGCGGAAATACCGCGATACAAATTTGACAACTGGGTGCTTATCCGGCTCAATTTTTTCTTCGCCTTTTTCCAAAAACATTTTAATTCCTGAAAATATCAGCAAACCACCAAAGATGTAAAGTATCCAATGAAATTTGTGAATCAGTGCCGAACCCGCAAAAATGAATATAAACCGCATCACAACTGCCCCCAAAATACCCCATAAAAGTACTTTTTTGAAGTATTTTTCGCGCACCCCAAAGGAGGCAAATATCATAATGATGACAAATATATTATCTACCGAAAGCGAATACTCCAATAACCAGCCGGTGATAAACTCAATGGCAATATGGGAGCGATAATTGTCCACACTTTTGGCAAAATTGTCGGGGGATAGATTTAACTCATCGACTTCGCTGTCGTCAATATAAAGTCCTACGGTTTTCTCGAGGTCAGCGTAGTTTTTGATACCGTGGATGGTATCACCATAAAAACGCACAATAAAATAAAAACCTATAGCTACCAAAATCCAAACTACACTCCAAGCCGAAGCCTCGCGGAATGATACTACGTGGCTTTTACGACTAAACACGCCCAAGTCCAACACCAACATCGCAAAAATGAACCCCAAAAATCCAGCAAAAAAGACTAATTCGTTAATTGTCATTTATAAAAATTAAGAAAAATATTTTGAATCTTATTAATTTAATAACAAACTTTATTCCAATGAGCTTACAATATGTAACCCTCTAATCAGATATTTGGTTTTAAAGTTAATTTATTTGTCAGTTTGTTTGCCTTTAATCTGCAAATTTAGAGCAAAAAATCCAGAAAATCGGCGCAAGCCCCAAATTTAAAAAGCACTGGGCAATGACAACTCCGAAAATGTATTATAACTCATTGATTTTCAGATATTTATAGCGTATTTCTTTTACCACCAAGAACCCTAAGTTTTACACAAAGAACCCTAAGTCATTTACTTGGTGAACCTTGGTGGGTCTTGCTTGGTGAGCTAGGTAGTAAAATCCGCTTTTTAAAATGACTCATTTGACCTTTCAAAAGTCTGTTTTATGGATTAATCGTTTTTAGAAGCTAAATCGTAAATCCTTGGCGATTTTCGTAGTCTTCAGAAAATTCAAAAATTCATAACTTCAAAAATTTCAAAATTAAAGTTTTTTTACTTGCTTTTATTTTCTTTGAAGCCTTGCAAAAACTCTTGGCGGTCGTTGATGATATAATGCGATTGGTATTCTATTGCCAAACCCTCGCGCAAAGTAGTATTCATTCCTTTGTAATAGAGTTCTTTCATAGCGGCAATGCCCTGAGCAGAGTTGCCCAATATGTGTTCAACTACTTGATTTACAGTATTTTCTAAATTTTCTAGCGGAACGGCGCGATTGACCAAACCGATTTTTTCGGCTTCTTTGCCCGTGATGGCTTGAGCAGTAAACGACATTTCGCGGGCTTTTAAAATACCCACCATTTGAGGTAGGCGTTGGGTCATACCCCACTTAGGAGCAATGCCCCATTTGGCGTGGGTATCGCCAATTTTGGCTTCTTCGGCGGCATAAATCAAATCAAAAGCCAGCATAAACTCCAAAGCCCCCGTAAAACAAAAGCCGTTTACTTGGGCAATTGTTACTTTGGGCATCGTTTGCATCATATTGATAAACTCCACACCATCAATCAAAATTTGGTCGGCACTAAACTGCCCGCCTTGAATAGAGGCATTGAGTGCCTGCAAATCAACCCCTGCCGACCAAGCCCGCCCTTCGCCCGACACGACCATTACCTTGACTGAATCATCGGCGGCAACTTGTCGGACGGCGGCTAATAATTCGGCAACCAACTGCGGGCTGAGGGCATTCATTACACTGGGGCGATTGAGGCGAATCCGAGCCACGCCGTCTTGAGCGGTATAAATGATGTTTTCGTAGTTCATTGTTTTAGTAATTGCTTGATTTTCAAGTGTTTATATTATTTTAACCAAAATATTAAATTTAACCTTCGTAAATTACAATTTGTTTGAAATAAAAAAAATCTTTGACGATTAAATTCAACTTGGTTTTTCACAATGCAGTTGATTTGAAGCCTCGCCATTGTTGGCTATTTTTTAACAGTTTGTACCCTAGTTACACGATAGGCTAAATTTATCGGTAAAAAAATGAAGTATGTAAATACAATTTGGTAATTGATAAATAATACAAAATATTATTTTTAGTTTTGATATTTTACCAAAATATTAATTTTCAATTTATTTTAAAATAATATTAGAATAGTACAATAAAAAAAACTTTAAAGCGTATTTGCACTTTGTTAAGTACAATTGTAAAAAAACTAACTGAAAAATTGATTATTAAAAAAATGCAAAAAAAATCTAAAAAAACGAAAAAAAGTTTTTTATGTGCAACATAGCGGCAAAAACGCTACTTTTTTTTAACCTATAAACAAATATTAGAATATTATTTCACAGAAAACACAAAATTAAATTCTAAAAAAAATGCAATAATGCGTGTTATATTTGCCCAAAAAACCAAATAATATTATATCTCGATTTGGAGATAGTTTTTAGATGTCATATTTTAGTGGACATTTTTTAATTATCAAACATTAACAAAACAAATGAGAAAAAATTATTTATTTCTGTTAGCATTATTGCTAATTGGCTTCACTGCGTGCCAAAAAGCCGATGAAGTTGTTTCCGAAGACCAAGTTTCCAACGAAGTACTCCAAAAAATCCGCAAACAAGGCTTCTCAACGCACGGTGTCATCAAAGCCGAAGGTGGTTACATCGTTGAAGGTGACATTTTCCTACCTACCAATCGCCTAGACGAACAACCCAGATATGTGGTACTCCGCGCCGGTGATGAAGAACAATACCATACTACCAATTTGGTAAACACTGGCGGGGGCGTAAGAACTATCACAATGTTTGCCCAACAAGGTACTTGTACTTCTTGCTACAGTGCCGGAATGATTGCCGGACTTGACTTGGCAATTGCTCGTTACAATAACGAAAACCTCAATATTCGCTTCCAGAGAGTAACTTCTTCTACCGGAGCTAATATCATTATGCGAAGATTGACCAGAAGCCAAGAGCGTCAAGGTGTATTGGGTTCAGCCGGTTTCCCTACTGCTAGTGGCGACCCTTACAATCAAATTTTGATGAGTGGTGTATTGGAATCTTCTTATGGTCTTAGCACTGCCGGTATTGCGACCATCATTGCCCACGAAATGGGACATTGCATTGGTTTCCGTCATACTGACTACTTCAATCGCGCTATTAGCTGCGGTGGTGCAACAAGCAACGAAGGTGCAAGCACAGTAGGAGCTATCCACATTCCGGGTACTCCAACCGGCGCAAGTCTTTCTGCTAAATCTTGGATGTTGGCTTGTACTGATGGTAGCGACCGTCCTTTCAATCCCGATGACCGTACTGCCTTGAATTACTTGTACTAAAACTTTATATTTTTGATAAATAAAAAAAGCGAGTCAGCCGACTCGCTTTTTTTTATGCTTTATTTTTAAACGAAATTAGTATTTTTGTAATTTCAATTTTGCAATTAATTAACTGATAATCAAGAGTTTAGCTTCCCAACTCTATGGCACGGGCATTGGCGCGATGCAAGCCCTTGCCAATGAGTTCGTTGAGTTGATGCTCACCAAATACCTGCAAAGCCGCCTCCGTGGTGCCGCCCCGCGAAGCTACTTTGCCAATCCACTCTTGGCAACTAAAATTGTGAAAATTGAACAAATGAATCGCCCCCATAAAAGTCTGCTCTACCAATACTTCGGCTTGATTTTCGGAAAAACCCAACTCGCGGGCAGTTTGCATCATTGCTTCCATAAAATAAAACACATACGCCGGACCACTCCCCGAAATAGCCGTAACTGCATCGATCAATTTTTCATCTTCAAAAAACAAGGACTTGCCGGTGGTATTCAACAAGTTTTGAATCATAAACAAATCTTCTTTGCTTACCGAGTTGTCGGCAGTGAAGCCAGTCATACCCATGCCGATTTGCGCGGGCAAATTGGGCATAGCCCGTACTATTTTGGTAGTGGGCAATATGTCTTTGAGACCTTGAATGGTAACACCCGCCATAATTGACAGTACCAATTGGTCGGGTTTGAAATACGCGCTGATTTGCTCAAACAAACTAAATCGGTCTTGGGGCTTTACTGCCAATACTATCAAATCTACGGCTTGGAAATACTCGCCGGGCTGATAAAATACGTGGGCGTAGCCTTCGGCTTTCAAAAAATCAACTCTTTCGGGCAGTCTCTCAAGCAAGTATAAATCATTGGTCTCGACAATGTGTTGGGCAATGAAACTGTCGGCGTAGGTTTTGCCCATATTCCCTCCGCCAATAATCAAAATTTTCATATAGTAGAGTGTTTTATCAATTCAGATTCAAATTTAAAATTAAATTCCCCCCTCGGGACATAATACGGAGGAATTAGGAATTGTATAACAACCTGATTATCAATTAGTTATGCGTTTATAGACGTGCAACTCATTTTGTAATCATTCCTAAATTAAGAAAGGCTGTTTGCTTGACAAGTAAATTTCGTGAAATTTTACGACCAAACGTTTGTCATCTGCCAAAGGCGAATGATTGAAATGTATAATTTAGCAAAAATACATAACTCACTGATTATCAATAGATTATATATTTAATTTTATAAATCTTTAAAGGAAAACAAAATTTATGAATTGTTGAAGAAACGCCGCCAACATTTCCATTTAAAATCAAGTATCCACGATGATTTGTCAAAATTCTAAGAAAAATTTATATTTTTTGAGGGCAAACGGAGCGCAAAATCTTTAGTCAAATTCAATAATGCAAATGAATATTGTTTTTTGCATAATTGTTAAAAAAAAACACATTTTTTCAAGATTAAATTTGTTAAATTCATTTATTTTTGATAAATTTGTTACCATAATTCTCAAAAATAAATAAAAAATGAGCAAAAAATTACTTCTTCTACTAATTCTGGGGTGGAGTAGTGGGTCAATTTATGCCCAGACTACTAGCCCCAAGCAACAATGGAAAATGCTAAATTTTATCTTGCCTTCGGCAAACTTGCAACCACAGGAACTGCGCGACCTCGTGAGCGAAGTAGATTATGCACCGGTGGCAGAGTACAAAGGGCTAAAGATTCGGCGCACCGGACGCTTTCGAGATTGTTTGTGCATTGAGAATGGGGCAATAGCCGGAGCTTCGGTTGAAGTCAAAGAATCAGTTTTACTATATTTTATTCAATACCAAGAATGGCGACAAAACGCGCAAAATAAGGCAAAAGCCTCACAATCAGACACTTACCAAGCGAGCTTGGTAAGTTACTAATTGTTATTTTGCCCTTTGATGAGCTACCCAATGTTTTTTGGGTGGCTCATTTTTTATGAATTTTCGGTTTCATTTTCTTCCATTCGGCGGTCAATATCTTCTTTATAAAACTTGCGATTTAGGGTATAATTATTGCCCAAATAACCGGCTTTTACATCACTATTCTCAACCAAATCTTCGGGTGTGCCATCGGCAAAGCGTGTGCCTTCTTTCATCACATAGGCGCGGTCGGTAATCGATAGAATGGCATCGGCATTGTGGTCGGTAATCAAAATCCCCAAATTTTTGTACTTCAAATAATACACAATTCTTTGAATATCCTCCACTGCCAAGGGGTCAACTCCGGCAAAAGGCTCATCTAACAGTACAAACTTAGGATTGACCGCCAAAGCCCGGGCAATCTCGGTACGGCGACGCTCCCCCCCCGAAAGTACACCACCCGGCGACTTGCGCACGTGGTGGAGTTTAAACTCATCTAACAATTCTTCTACTTTGCGTTTTTGCTCGCTTACCGAAAGCTTGGTCATTTGCAATACTGCGCGAATATTGTCTTCCACACTCAGCCTACGAAAAACGGAAGCCTCTTGCGCCAAATAGCCCAAGCCTTTGCGCGCTCGGCGGTACATTGGCAGGCTGGTGATGTCTTCATCGCCCAAAAAAACTTTGCCGGAATTGGGCTTTACCAAACCCGTACAGATATAAAAAGTAGTCGTTTTGCCCGCCCCATTGGGTCCGAGCAAGCCCACAATTTCGCCTTGAGCTACGTGAACTGAAACATTGTTGACTACGGTTCGATTTTTGTATTTTTTGACTAAATCTTCGGCTCTCAATATCATCTTGATTACAATTTTTTGATTGGGAAGTCTGTGGAGGTAATATCAATTATCCAGAAATTTACTTTATTACACAATCGCTTGATTATCAACTATTTACAATAAGGAATAAATACAAAATAAAGTAAACTTTTTAAAATCATAATTAATTGAAAATCAGATCATTAAGTAATTCCTAATTCCCAATTATTGATTCCTAAATGATTTGGTAAGGCAATCAAGCATCTTTTTTAGATTTCAAAGATATTGAAAACTATGCTCTTTAAATCTTTTTCATTAAAAAATTAAATAGCTATTCAAAAGTTTCGGCTGTGATAGCAATTCTACGCCCACTTGCACCCATAGGCTAGAATCGATGTGATTCTTTGCTCCTTTTGAGGAAGTGCTAGCTTTATTCTAAACCTAAATTCATTTAAGCGGGCAGGCTAGACAGCCTGCGTTACAATTTTCTTGAAAAGTGGTAAAGGAATGAATAGTGAATAATGTAAAATAAATAGTTTTGTAATTGCTTGAAAATCAATATGTTATCAAAAAATATTGTTTACATTCAGCAATTCCCACTATAGAATAATTAAATAAATGTTAAGATTTTAATTGTGTTTGCTAAAAAAAGTATTTATTCATAAGTCATTGACAATCAAGGTATTAAATGTATTTTCATTAAATTGCCCTTAGCGAAATACCTAGAATTTTGCCCGTCAAACCGTAAAAATTCATTATGAAGCGAGTGAAGCGAGCGACTCAATGAATTTTCGGTTTGGC
>JALONJ010000656.1 GCA_025455045.1 Microscillaceae bacterium
TAGAAACTAGAAACTAGAAACTAGAAACTAGAAACTAGAAACTAGAAACTAGAAACTAGAAACTAGAAACTAGAAACTAGAAACTAGAAACTAGAAACTCTTATATCGGAATAAAAAATTAAAGGAAAAAAATTATAAAAACTCAAAACTCTTATAAACAATGACATTTGCAGAAGCCGTATTTTGGTCCATATTTTGGTTGGTAATTGCCGCTATATTGGGTGGTTTGATAGTGTGGTTTATGCTCCGCAATCGCGTAAAGTACTTGCAAGGTGAGCTAAAATCATTGCAAAAAACCTCAGACAACTACCGAGGCAATGCCGAGCAAAAACAAAAAGAATTGGATTTGGAGATTCGCGCCCGCGACCGCAAACTCGAAATAGCTCAAACCGATTTTAATGCCTTGCAAGCGCAACTCAATGAAAAAGACCGCGCCCTCCAGATTGAAGTGGGAGAACGCATTGATTTGCAAAATAAATTTAACAATTATAAAGACGAAGCGGAGGCTTTTCGAGCCAATGCTGCCGCCTCGGGCAACTCACAACTTGAGATAGATAAACTCAAAGCCATTTTAGAGGATAAAGAAGAAACCATCAAAATGGAATCGCAACGCCGTGATGAATTGGCGGCAAACTATGCCAAACTCAAAACTGATTGCGAGCAAGCCCAAACCAAACTCAAAGCCGATATCAAGGCAAAAGAGGAAGAATTAGCCTTGCTCAAAGCCGGTATTGGCACTCCCAAAGCTGATACTGCCGAAGGCGACAAAAAAGAACAAGCCCTCGCTCGCGTGCGCGAAAAAGCCAAGTCTTTTGATTATAGTCGCATTGGACTTGCTTCGGTTGAAGATAAAGATGATTTAAAAATTATTGTGGGTATAGGTCCATTTATTGAAGAAAAACTCCACGCTTTGGATATTTATACTTTTGAGCAAATCTCCAAATTTACCGAAGATGATGTAGAGCAAGTAACCGAAGCCATTGAGTTTTTCCCCGGGCGCATCCAGCGCGACCATTGGATAACTCAAGCCGCCGAACTCTGGGAAAAGAAAAAACAAGGTTTGCCTTTGACTTAAACATTAGGTATTGAATTATGTGTAGTGCTACACCACTGGGATTAGAACATTCATTTTTTGAAAACAGAGTTAGTTTTCAACCCCAATCGTGTAGCACTACCTTTTTTCTACATTTTAACACTTTTTTTATATCCCTAAAAATTCCTAGACCTAGGACTAAGGTTTTCAAATTCCTTCAAACAATTCAAAAGTTTCTAAATATTGAGGGACAAAGACATTCCAATTCAATTTTTCCTCAATCAAATTGGCAAGGGTTTGCGCCGATTCTTTTTCACCGTGAACAATAAAAGTTTTTTTGGGATGTTTGGTAAAGCCCCCCAGCCAATGCATCAACTCAACTTGGTCGGCGTGTGCCGATAGCCCGTTGATATGCTCCACTTGGCATTTGACGGGTATCATTTCCCCATAAATTTTAATTTCTTTTTCGCCTTCCAAAATCTTGCGCCCGCGCGTGCCTTCCGCCTGAAATCCGGCTATCAATACTGTATCATTGGGATTGGGCAAGCGATGATACAAGTGGTCAAGCACTCGCCCGCCGGTAGCCATTCCACTTGCCGAAATAATGATAGCATCGCGTTTGATTTCGTGCAAACGGTATGATTCCGACTGTTCGGTTACAAAATGCACGTGGGCAAACTTGAATAAAGTGTGCATTTCCATTCGCAAATAATCATCAAACTCAATACAATCGCGGTGTTTTTCGTACAAATAAGTTACATCTACCGCCATCGGACTATCTACATAGACCGGCACACTCGGAATTTCTTTGGCATCCATCAATTTGCGCAAAAAATAGAGCAGTGTTTGGGTGCGCCCCAAAGCAAAAGCCGGTATCAACAACACCCCATCGCGCCGCAAGGCTTGGCGAATGATACGTGCCAAATCGGGTTCGGCGTGGTCGGCGGGGTTTTTGCGATTGCCATACGTGGACTCAACCAATAAAATATCGGCAGTAGCGATAGTTGTAGGGTCATATAAAATAGGAGTGTTGTAACGACCTATATCTCCCGAAAATACAATTTTTTTGGTTTGATTTTCACCATTCAGATAGACTTCGGCAATTGCCGAACCCAAAATATGTCCGGCATCTTGAAACACAACCTTGATTTGGCTATTGATGCTTACTTCTTCTCGGTAGGCAAAGCCGTGAATAAGCGGGAGCATTTGCTCTACATCTTTGGTAGTGTAAAGCGGCAAAGGCGGGTCGTGTTTGGAATATCCTTTTTTTCGCGCGATGAGTGCTTCTTCCTCTTGGAGTTTGGCAGAGTCGCGGAGCATAATTTCCAATAAATCGGCGGTAGGCGCAGTACAATAAATTTTGCCTCGAAAGCCTTGTTTGTAAAGGCGAGGCAAATAGCCCGAATGGTCAATATGGGCGTGGGTAAGCACTATGGCACCAATTGAATCGGGGGCAATCGGAAAATCATCCCAATTGAGCAACCGATTTTCTTTCAAGCCTTGAAATAAACCACAATCAACCAATAATTTATAATCATCAACTTTGAGCAAGTGTTTGGAGCCGGTTACGGTCTGGTTTGCTCCCAGAAATTTGATTTGAACATCCATACAAATTATAATTAGGTTTGATAAATAGATTTTGGCTTAGGCGAAGATAAGGAATCGGGAATTAATAATTAGTAATTAACGTGAATATTTTAATAACTATTTGATAATGAGCTAATTATGATGTAAAAATACGCTTTTTTTGACAAATCATCAATTATTTTAAAAATAAAATTGTATTTTTTTAATATAATA
>JALONJ010000195.1 GCA_025455045.1 Microscillaceae bacterium
TGATTATCAAGAGTTTCAGATTCTTCGCTTCGCTCAGAATCACTGAAATTGATAAATTTCAGAAAAAAAATTCTCATTCCTAAAAAGTGGTAAAGAGCCGTAAATATTTTTTTAGAAAACAATCGTTCAATAGTCCGATTTAGCTACTTGGCTCATATCCGATTTTCTAACTGGGGCTATTCAGTCTAATAAATGATTATCAAAAAGGCATCCATTTACAATAGTTCGGACAGTTGCTGGTTTCTAAGCCCCCTGCTCCGCCAGAGGCGGAGGTTCTGTTTCGAGTTTTTTGCTAAGTGCTTGGTAATCAATTAGTTACAAGAAATATTTGAAATAGCATAACTAGCTGACCGCGTCCGCCTTTGGAGGATAATCAGCCAGAGGCAGACACGGTCAATTGCTTATAAGAAGTGTCCGAAGTATTGATTTAAAAAGATGTAACTAATTGAAAATCAGGTAATTATACAATTTATAATTTCTAAAGCCTCACTCCCATCACAGTAATATCATCGGTTTGGGCATAGTCTCCTATCCAATCTTTGATAGTTTGCTCAATAATTTGCTTTTGCTCGGGCATTGGGAGATTGTGCATAGAGAGAATAAGCTCTCGAAAACGCTTGGTCATAAACTTCCGATTTTGCGGTCCGCCAAATTGGTCTTGGTATCCATCGGAAAAAAGATAAATTGTGGTAGAGTTTTCAAGGATAGTCGTATGCTTGGTAAAAATCTTTTCTTTGCTTATCGTTACACCACCAATCGACATTTTGTCGGCAGGAATAATCTCCAAGTCATTGTTTCGCAACAAAAAAATCGGGTTATTCGCTCCGGCAAACTCCAATACGCGGGCTTTTTTGTCCCAAGTACATACCGAAATATCCATTCCGTCTCGGCTGTCGGTCTTATCTTGTTGAAGTGAATAACGAATTCCCCGATGCAAGTGATTCAAAATCAAATCGGGAGCAGTAATATTTTTCTCAATGACAATTTCATTCAACAATTCATTGGCAATCATACTCATAAAAGCCCCCGGAATACCGTGTCCGGTGCAATCCACTACGGCAAATACCAGTTTAGAGACTTTTTCGACACTGACGGTAGCTTGGGGATTAAACAATTCTTCGACATCGGGGGCAAGGTCGTCCGGCTCAATTTCTTCAAACCAATAAAAATCACCGCTTACAATATCGCGGGGTTGATAAAAGATGAAAAAATTATCTGCGCCCAAATTTCTAAAAATGCGTTCCTCGAAGGGCAACATCGCGGTTTGGATGCGTTTGGCATACATAATGCTGGCTGTGATGTCTTCGTTTTTTTTCTGGATTTCGCTTTTTTGCTTTTCTACTATCTCGATTGTAGAGTTGAGTTCTTCGTTGGTTTGCTTGAGTTCTTCGTTGGCATTGTCAATAATTTTATTTTTTTCTTTGAGGATTTTATAAAACTTCAGTACTCGACGATTATTTCTAAACAAAACAAGGGCAAATACACAAATGGAAACCAAACCCAATAGATAAATCCATTGTCGAAGCCTTCCTACTTGCAATTGTTCTTGTTGAATGGCTTTATCTTGGTTCAAAAGTTTGATTTCTGATTCTTTTTTATCCAAATCATAGCTGGCTTGGAGGTTGGCAAGTTCTTTTCGTTTGTCAATATTGAAAAGGCTATCTTTGAGGGTGTACCATTTTTTTTGATAAATATAGGCTTGTGCCAAATTTTGCTGGGCTTCATAAGCCGCCGCAATAAAAAAGTAGGAGTCAATTTGGTCGCGCGAGAGCTTGTATTTTTGGGCGATTTCTAACCCGCGCTGGGCGTGGGCAAGGGCTTGTTCAGGTTTTTTGAAGCGTAGGTATAGTTGAGCAATTCGATTGAGGCAAAACACTGTACCTTGATTATCTTTAATTTTTTCGCGGATTTTGAGGGCTTTTTGATGAAACTCAAGAGCGCGGTCATTGCGTTTTTCTTTGGCAAAGAGTGTAGCCAAGCTACTTAAGTCATAGGCAATACCGTATTCATTTTGCAATTGAGTATCAATTTCAAGGGCTTTTTGGTAGTAGTTAAAAGCTTCCGCAAAGTTGTCGAGGTGGCGATAAATCGTACCGAGACTGTTGTAAGTTTGCGCCATTCCTTGATAATCTTTGTGTTTTTGGCGAATCTCAAGGGCTTTTTGGTGGTTGGCAAGAGCTTTAGGATAGTCTTTTTGGGTAAGATAAATTGTAGCGATAAAATGATAATTTTGCGCCACCCCCAGATAGTCTTCAATACTTTCGCGCAGCTTGAGGCTTTTCAACAAGTAGTCGAGAGCTTTGCCATAGTTGCCCAACTGAATATAAATACGCCCAAAGGTATTGAGAACCATTCCCAAAATCCATTTTTCGCGGTAACTGGTAGGATTTTGGAGTATTTTTTCGGCTTGTTGGTTGTAAGTCGTTGCCGATGTATAGTCATCGGCAAAGTGATAAGCTGCCGCCAAATCGTGCAAAGCTAGAGCTTGTCCGGTTTTGAAATTAAGTTTTTTGGCTAAATTCAGGGCTTGTTTTGCCAACAAAACCGATGTATCGGCTTTTGAGTTGCGTAAACGATACGAGAGTTCGGAAAGCAAAGTAACTTTATGCGTATCTTCGGGTGCTTTGACAACCAAAGTACGTACACTATCTATCAATTTTTGGATACTTTCTTGCGCCGATAAAGGGAGATTTATTAGGCAAACAAGTACCAAAACCATTATCCATACTTTCATCATTTACTAAGTATTAAACCTACTGATTATCAAGGTTTTAAAAACCTACAAAAAGGGGTGCATTTCAAATTTACGTTTTAAGACTTCACCCCTGCCCTCTCCTCTGAGAGAGGGAATCTAAGAAATAAATTTGAAATGCACCCACAAAAAGGGAGCATTATCGTACATTAGCCCACTTTTTTGTAAACAAAATATTAGGCACAGTTTTGTTATTGATTTTCGTTGCGCAACTGTTCTATTTGAACAATTGTTAAGCCTGTGTAATTTGCAATATCTTCTGCTGAAAGTGGGCTTTGCAGCAGTTTTTTGGCAATTTCAAGAGCTTTATCTTTCCTAATTTTCTCCTCTGCTTCTACTCGTAAAGACAGTGCTTCGCTTGCTTTGAGGTGCAAATAATCCAAATAGCGATTATAGCCATATTGCTGTTCTTTATCTAGACGCATAATATCTAGTACCTCTTTTGCTTCTGCCAAGCCCTTTGCGCTAAACTCATCTTTCACCTCACTATTTTTTAAGAAGTAAATCCATTCGTCCAAAGTATCTATGGCAATGTCGTTGAATTGATTGACTTTAATAATGTAGTATTCGGGAAAAATATCAGCAACTTCTTTTTTAGCAAAAGTCAATTTTTGCTGTATTGAAAGTTGCAAAGTATCTTTTTCGTGCAAGCCTTCAAAATTGGTTTTGCCTTTGTAGATATAATCTTTACCTTGCCCTAAATCAAAATAAACCACATTGATAGAAATTACCTTTTTAATTTCAGAATACGCCTGCCCTAAACTTAAATGTTCGGCGAGAGCTTTGGCACTCCCATAAGCCATTCTATGAAAGTAGTCAATTTCATACGTATTTTGAATCTCTATGATGACTAATTCATTTTTTGCATTTTGGGTTAAAATATCTACCCGATTATATTTGTCTTCATCGGTTTCTCGGTTGCCTTCACTTTCCAAAATCTTTTGGATTTTGACATCTTCAAACAACAATTCAGACAAAAAGCCTTCTAAAATAACAAAATTTGCTTTGTTGCGAAGTAATTTTTTGACAGCCCAATCAAAACGAATTAGTTTTTTACCCATAACGTTTTTGTTGCAAAGATACGGAAAAATACCAAAGCAAACCCATTTTTCAACTTGCTTTTCGTGGTAATGCTACACAACTGGCACTGAAATCTGATTTCGGTTTCAAAAAATGAATATTCTAGTTCCAATAATGTTCACTACCATATCTTACAATCCAATAAAACTATGCCAATGAGAACTTTGTGGGTAAAAATTGATGTAGAACTCAGCATATTTTAAGGAATAGTTATGAAGTAAAGTGGAAATTTAAAGGTGTAATTTATTGATAATCAATTAATTATAAATATTCGAGCATATTTACTTAGCTTCAAAGCCCCAAGGGTTTATCAGCCTAAATTGTTGATAACCAATAGTTTAAACCCTTATAATTGCTAATTCCTAAATGTGATGAAATACTCACAAATCCGCCCATTTTATGCTGGACTTATCACTCAACCGATTTTTGGCTTGACTCTCGAATTGCCAATTTGGTATTCAATACTTTGGTTTCGGGGGTAAAAGGTAGTCCTTTTTCTTTTTTGAGCATCTGATTAAAAAATAAATGTGCTACGGCTTGCCCCATTTCAAAACCGGCTTGCGATACACTGCTCAAATTGGGTTCTACCACGCGGCATATCGGGTCGTCGCCAAAGCCAATGACGGCAATATCTTGGGGAATCCGCAGTCCCATTTTTTTTACCGCTTTGATAGCCCCAATGGCAGTATCATCATTGACCGTAAAAATTCCATCGATTTTGACCGAGTTTTGAATCATTTGACTGATAGTATCAAAAGCCTTTTGCAAATTATCGCTATGCACAATCAACTGCGGATTGAGGGCGAAATGGTGCTTTTTGAGGGCATCTTCGTAGCCCTTGCGGCGATTTTCGGTGATTTTTAGGTTATCAGGACCGGCTAAATGCACGATATTTTTACAACCTTGTTCAATCAAATGCTCGGTAGCCAGAAAAGCCCCTCCATAGTCATCAACCAGGACTTTGCTGGCTTCTATTTCGTCGGTGGCGCGGTCAAAAAACACTAACGGAATATTGCGTTTTTGCAAGTTTTTGAGGTGTTCATAATTATTATCACCACTTGCCAAAGAAAGAAACAAGCCATCAACTCGGCTAGAGATGAGGGTGTTGATATTATTATAAAAAAATATTTTGTTTACTCATCAAATTTTTAACTATTTGATAATCAGAGGAATATAGCTTGTTTTGAAAAAAACCTCAAAAACCCAATGGTATTGCTCTTGCTTTTGCGAAGGCTTAAGGCAATAGAATTGGGCTGGTATTCCATTTTGTCAGCCAACTCGACCACCGCTTTTTTGGTTTCTTGGCTGATGTCGGGGTGGTTTTTGAGCGCGCGCGAAACCGTCGAGGGCGAAATATTCAATTCTTTGGCGATGTCTTTGATAGTAGCTTGGGTATTTTTCATTGGACTATTGGGCTTATAAACTATTGATTATCAGAGATTTGCAATTAAAGTTTGAAATATTTGATAGGCATTAAAATATACAATTGATGGTTTTTGAGGTTTTTTTCAAAACAAGCTATATTCCTCTGATTATCAAATAGTTAAAAATTTGATGAGTAAACAAAATATTTTTTTATAATAATATCAATTTAAACAAAAGTTATATACAAGTTATTAACTTTAAACAATTAGGAATTATACAAATCCTTGACCGTGTCCACATTTTCAATTAATTAGCTTCCAATTAAGAACTAAAAACTCGGAACTAGAAACTCCACAAGCTATTGTAATATATTGATAATGAGCAAGTTATGTAATTATAATAAAAACTAGGTGAGCGCAAAAACTTATCCTGAAAAGATTTTAGTTTTTTGAGGCTATACCCTTTTTTTATTGTGTGCTTGTACGAAACTGTTTGTAATCTACAAAAGTTTTTGAAATCCAAATATAAATAACAATTAGCAAAAAACTTTCAGTTTTTTGTACTTTTTCCAGAAATCTTCCCAAAAAGTAAAAACAATCAAATAATAGTTAGAATTTTTTATTTGAAAGTATCACTTTAAAAAGACCGGTTTATTTTCCGTAATCGTTAAAGTGCAATTATTTTCGCAAACGTTTGCGGTTACGTGTGCAAAAAAAAATGTAATTTTTAACAGAAATAAATAGTTTTTTTTAATTTTTTTTTTCTTAATATTGAACGCTGATATTGGATAATTACAATACAATCCGATTAAAGTGATATGATATTTTAAGAAAATTTTAATAAACTTTTTCTTTATCAATTTATGATGACAAACAACTACCTAGCAAATTTTATTAATTCCTCCCAAAATCAGGGCGAGGAATTGATAAATGGAGCAACCCAACCAAAACTACCTAACCAAATCAAAACTTGGCTTTTGACCCTATTGGTAAGTGTGTTTTCATTCGGCTGGGCTTTTGCTCAAGAACGCACCATTACGGGTGTGGTGAAAGACAACACTGGTTTCGGGCTACCCGGCGTAAGTGTGTATGTAAAAGGCACGACCAAAGGTACAATTACCGATGGCGAAGGCAAGTACACCCTGAGTGGTGTACCCGAAGGGGCTACTTTGACCATTCAAGCGGTGGGCTATTTATCACAAGACATCGCAGTCGGAGCAGGTTCTACTTTGGATATTGAACTTGCTGAAGATGTTACTCGATTAAATGAAGTAGTAGTCGTGGGTTATGGTACGCAGTTGAAAAAAGACGTAACAGGCTCTGTAACAGCTTTGACAACTAAAGATTTTAATCCTGGGCCTATTACCAACCCACTACAACAACTAAATGGACGGGCTGCTGGGGTTAATATTAATCAAGTAGGTAACGAGCCCGGGGTTACTCCCAATATTAGGATTCGCGGAGTTACATCATTGATTTCCGATGGAGCTAATGACCCCCTAGTTGTGGTAGATGGAGTACAAGGCAATCTTGGGCTTTTGAATCAAATACCTCCTAGTGAAATTGAGTCTATTGATATCCTAAAAGATGCCTCTGCAACTGCTATTTATGGTTCGCGCGGGGCTTCAGGGGTTATTTTGGTAACTACCAAACGAGGACAAGAAGGCTCAACGTCTATTGAGTACAGTGGCGTTTTTTCAGTAGAAACTATTGCTAAGTCTTTGGACGTAATGAATGCAGACCAATATAGATCTGCCGCACAAAGTTTAGGGATTACTGATTTTGATAGAGGTGGCAACACTAATTGGTTAGATCAAGTCTCTAGAACAGGTAATACTCAGACCCACAATCTTGCCTTTGGTGGAGGTAATAAAAATTTTAATTATCGTGCATCTGGAACAGCAATTTTGCAAAAGGGTATTATCGAGAACTCTGGTTCAGAAAACTTTATTGGGCGCGTACAAGCCACTCAACGCGGTTTTAATGATAAATTAACTCTGACTTATAATTTGAACTTGGCTACTCTAGACCGCGATTTCAACGGTCCGGGTGCGATTGGCGGAGTTTTTAGTACACGCCCAACTAATCCCGTGTTTGCACAAGATGGCTCATACGATTTTGATAATACGCTATTTAGTTATACCAACCCGGTTGCTCGAGTACGCGAGATTATTGATACAGACAAAACCAATAGTTTGTTTGGGAGTATGAAATTAGATTATGAAGTTATTGATGGACTTACGGCTACCGTATTTGGCTCTTGGCGTTTGACTGATAGAACCTACAAAAACTATGAGTCTAGAATTGCAACTTTTGGCGGAAGGTCAAATAACGGCATTGGCATCCGAGAAACTAATCGCTCAGATGAACGCTTATTCAACTTTATTTTAAATTATCGCAAAGTGTTTGGTAAACATAGTCTTGATGCAATTTTTGTAAATGAATGGCAAAAAGGGGTTTTTGAAGGCAATCGTATTCGTGGTATAGGATTTCCCAATGATATTTTGGGGGCTGATGCTATCCAAAATGCCGAATTGTATCCCTCAGACCCTAATGATCCCAATCCTCGCTCTTATAAAAATGATAGAACTTTGTCTTCTTTTTTGGGGCGTGTAAATTACTCATTTGATGATAAGTATTTACTCACTGCAAGTTTTCGTAGAGATGGTTCTTCAGTATTTGGGGCAAACAATAGATGGGCTAACTTTATATCAGCCTCCGCAGCTTGGCGAATTAGTCAAGAGTCATTTATGAAAAATCAAAAAATATTTCAAGACCTAAAAATTCGGGTTGGTTTTGGCATCACAGGTAATCAAAATGGATTAGACCCATTAGGTTCTGTCTTACGGTCTGCAGCCACTGGACAAACTTTCTTTGGTGGAAATTTAATCAACAATTACTCCATTACCCAAAATGCTAACCCTGATTTAAAGTGGGAAACTCGTCAGATGTTTAATGCAGGGATAGACTTTACAATGTTAAACAACAAATTATCTGGTACTATTGACGGTTTCTATGGCACAACTACTGATTTATTGTTTGAGTTTAGAGGCTTACCGGTTCCTCCGTTTTTGGTTGATAGAATAAGAGCTAATGTGGGAGAAATTGTAAATCAGGGTTTAGAGTTATCACTTAATTATCGCTTACTAGACACAAAAGACCTTACTGTAAGTCTTGGTGGAAACTTCACTACGATTAGAACTAGGGTTACAAGTTTGCAAGGAACTCTGCCTTCTTATAATGATTACGCACTAGATGATGATAATATCGCTTGGGGCGGAGAAGATATTATTGGAGTTGGCGGGCAAAACAATGATATGTCTTATCTCATTGTCGGACAATCCTTAGGTACTTTTTACCTCTTCAAACACGCTGGTATTGACGACAATGGCAGACAAATCATTGTAGATTTGAATGGCAATGGACGTATTGATCAAGGACGTGAAAGTGGTGATAGATACATAGCTGGTCAAGCCTTACCTAAATTTACTTATGCTTTCACCCCATCAATTCGTTATAAAAACTTTGATTTAAATATGGTTATTCGGGGAGCTTATGGACACAAGGTATATAATGTACAGCGTGCAAGATTAAGTCTCTTAAATCGTGTAGGGCAAAGCAATGTAATGAGCGATGCTTTATCAATTGGAATGCGAAATGTAGCTGATGAATCAGCAAGTGATTTTTGGCTTGAAGATGGAGGATTTACTCGTTTGGAAAATCTAACGATTGGTTATAATATGAATACTGCGAATATGGGAGTTATTAAAAATCTACGCCTATCATTTACTACTAATAACTTATTCGTAATTAGCGGATATAGAGGTATTGACCCCGAAATTCGTAATAACGGTGGCAATGGAGCAGGTTTGGATACCGGTATTTACCCTCGCACTCGCAATTTTGCCGTAGGATTAAATGTTACTTTTAAATAAAAATAAAAAAGCGAAACATTTTGATTAAATTTATAATTAAAAGTTTAGCAAAATATATTCATAAATAAAATTATATATATGAAAAAATTTCTAGGTTTATTATTAATTGTGCCCCTCGTGATTACGAGTTGCACAAATTTAGATGAAGGTATATACGACTCTTTCGTAGCTGACGATTTCTACAAAACGCCTGTTGGTGTTCAAGCCGCATTAGCCGACGTTTATCGAGAGATGCGTGGTGATTGGGGAGGCATTGGAATTGCCGGTGCTGACCGAGGCTGGTATGATTTGAATGAAACTTGCACCGATGAAATGATGATTCCGACTCGTTCGGACGGAGCTTGGGCTGACAATGGGATATGGTTACAAATGTACACCCATACGTGGACATCAGGACAGGCTTTTATGCAAAATACTTGGGATTGGCTATTCAGAGCAGTCTTCAAAGCTAACTTAGCCATTGAATTATTAACTGCGGCTAATGCCAACGAAGCTGATATTGCCGAAGCCAAAGTTTTGCGCGCATATTTCTATTACTTGTTAATGGATGGTTGGGGAAATGTGCCAATTGTTACTTCTACCAGAACTACTGTTGATCAGGTAGTACAATCTAATCGCCAAACTGTTTACAACTTTGTCGTATCAGAATTAACTACAAATGTTGATAAACTCTCAAATACCAAAGGTGGAAGTTTTTATAATCGCTTCAACAAATGGGCTGGTTATGCGGTACTTGCCAAAGTTTATATGAATGCCCAAGTATATACAAATACTCCTCGTTGGACAGAGGCTATGGCAGCATGTGATAAGATCATCAATGAAGGAGGTTTTTCTCTATTGCCTGCCGGTAGATATTTCAATAATGTTCAAGGATCTAGTGATGCTGTATTTGGTGATATTTGTAATTCTAATGAAGTTATTTTAGCATTATTCATTGATGGTGCAAATGCCCCTCGCAACATCATCGGCATTAGAAGTTTGTATGCTCCTCACGGCGAAGCTTTATTTGGTTTTAGTACTTGGAATGGCGCAACTGTCCATCAAGCGTTTGTAAATAAATACGAGGATAACGACATTCGTAAAGCCCAATGGTTATTAGGACCGCAAGTTGTAAATGGTGAGCAAAAAGCCAATTACTCTTTAAATATCAGCAGTTTAACCTCTGCCGGTGTGCAAGAAGGTGCTAGAAATGCTAAGTTCTTTCCCGTGAGACCTTACAATGGCGGAGCAGCCTCCAACGACTACCCAGTTTATCGCTACTCAGATATTTTATTGATGAAGGCAGAAGCTCTAATTCGTTTAGGACAAGCTGGTACTGCTATCGCTCCGCTCAATTTGGTTAGAAATCGTGCTGGAATTGGAAACTTCCCCGGAACACCTAACCTTGATGATATTTACGATGAGCGCGGGCGGGAGTTGTGCTGGGAAGGGCATCGCCGTCAAGATATGATTCGCTTTGGTAAATTTCTAGCTGCTCACGATTTCAAAACCTCCGTTAGTCCGGCAACATACAACCTTTTCCCTATTCCGGCTAATAGCTTAGCTAACAACAGAACCTTAGTACAAAACCCCGGGTACAATTAGTATTCAATTAATTAGATGGCTGCCATAATTCTTGGCAACCATCTAAATAAAAAAAACAGTATTCAATTAATATATTAAAAAAATGAAATACTCAATAAAATTAGCATATTTCCTATGGTTACTAGCTTTAGTAACTCTAGTGAGTTGTAATCGAGATAGTGTAGAACCTACTCTCGATACTTTCGGAATTGAAGACAATGATTTGATACAAGTTACCAATGCCCAACCTTTTATTCCGGTACGTATCTCGGCATCCGATAATAAAGGTATCGATAATATTGTCGTAAAAGTGATGAAAGATGGAGCTACTGAGGCAGTAGCATCTAATACACTGCGCCAAATTATTAACTCCGACTTGAATAACTTTACAGTAAATGTGAACGTTCCGGGGCCAGACAGAGCCCCAAACGGAAAGTATAATGTAGAATACACTATTGAGGATAAAAAAGGTAATACAACTACCAAATCATATTCTATAAATTTGATTAATAACCAAACGATTAAATTTTGTGAGTTTGGTAATCCTACCTTGCCTCCCGGCAAAAATGTATGGATTAGGGTAATTGTACCAAGAGGCGAGCAACTTGTGGGAACAACCGATAAAATCTATGTTACGGGAACACTTGAGGTAGGTGATCCGGCATCTTTTCAAGACGGTGATTGGTCAGGCGGAGGCAATCCTAATTTTGCTCTAAATAAAGTAAGTGCGACTTGTTATCAACTAGCCGTAAATTTAGCGGCTGGTGCTGAATTCAAATTTACTTTGGGGGGATGGGATAAAGAAATTTTTGATGCGAATGGTAACCCGCCCTCAAACTATAAATATGAATCAGGTAGCGTATTTGAAATAACCGCTTATAATTTCAAAACCAAACCAGTAGTACAGGCGGTTCTTCCGCAAGATTTACCTACTTCAGCCATTCAATCGGGTAAGATTACCACGATTATTGATGTGAATTCCAATAATGATAGTGAAAAATACTATTTAGTTAAAAAAGGGGCTACTAATTTGACTGGTGCTATCGAGATGTCAAGAGTAGTTGGCACCAACCGAGTGGCTGGGGCTGTGCCTAAAGAAGCAAATGCTGAGTACTTTATTGTAAAAGGAAATATTGCGAAAGCTGGAGCAAATCGATACGGCTTCAATAAATTTTTTAAAATAGATGGTATTACCAATCCATCTAGCTTTGGTGGCATTTTCGGTTTCAAAACTGAATTCACTCCTGCTGCGGTACCTACCCAATTATATATCATTGGTGGAGCAACTCCCAAAGGCTGGAATGCTGGTGATGCTATTGCTAATCAACAATTTGCAAGTGCAGGTACTAATAAGTACCAGATAACGCTTCAATTAAAAGCTAACGATGGTTATCTTTTATTCAGTTTAGCCAATCCTGATATCTGGTGGCAAACTAAAATTGGTATGGGAGGAACTAACCCACTTGCTGGTGATTTAGTACCTGATGGTGCTGACTTCAAATCGCCTACTGAAGTTGGAAATTATAAAATCGAGATCGATTTTGAAACAGGCACTTACAAACTTACCAAACAGCCCTAATTTCAATTAAATTTGTAATCAAAATAGCGCAGAGCCTAAACTTCTGCGCTATTTTTTTCATAACTAATTGATAATCAGCTAGTTATAAAATATGTACTCATCAATAGTAATGGCTCGAGAATAAGGATTAAGTGCTTACATTTGGGGCTAAGAAATTTAATTTAATAAAACGATGGTAATTGTATTGGGCAAAGCCGCAGAATTGGCAGAAATAAACAAAATCGAACTTCAAAATGTATTAGGCGAGCGACAAATCCCAATGAATTATTCATTGGCTGACTATTTACAAGATACCCAAATTACCCAAAAAATCCTCCTTATATGATAGTTATTGCTGATATTACCTGACAATCAATTAGTTATGAATTAAATGATTGACATATCAACAAACCCGGCTTGGAATGGTTTTTATCTAAATAATACCTAGTTTTGTAGGCTTAAATATGTACAAAAGATGAAAAAAATACTTTTACTGATAGTATCATTGGGGCTGGCTTGGACAACTTCGCAAGCCCAAGTAACGGCTAATCCAGCCATTTTTACGGCTACACAATCTGTAACCCTTACCTATGATGCTACCCAAAGTCAGGGGCAGGCATTGGCAAATTTGCCCAACAATGTAACCACCATTACCGCCCACGTGGGGGCAGTGATTGACAATGCCACTTCTACCGCTTGGACGAATGTACCCGGCACTTGGGGCGACTCCGCCGCCCAACCAAAGTTTACGCGCACCGGCACCTCGAACATTTATACCCTCACCTTGCCCAATGGCGTGCGGAGTATGTTTCCCAATTTGCCTGCCAATGCCACCTTATTCAGGGTAGGTATGGTATTCCGCGAAAATGGCCCTTGTGGGGGTTTCGGGGGCAATAGCACCAACTGTCGAGAAGGCAAAACTGCCGCCGGACAAGATATTTTCTTAAATGTCAATCAAGGCACGCTCGATGTAACCTTTTCCGCGCCTACCAATACCGGCTTCTTTGTCAATGTAGGCGATAATGTAACCCTTACGGCGGCTACCAATTTGGCGGCTGATTTAAAATTATTTGTCAATAATGTCCAAGTTGCCAGCCAAAATGCCGCTACCAGTATCACTTTCAACCAAGCGGTAACTGCCGGAACTGCCAAATACAATGTGAAAGTAACCGCAACCATTGGTAATAATACCGTTGAGAAAAGCCTTTATTTCTTACTCAAACAAACCTCGCCCAATGTAGCCTTGCCCGCCAATACCCGCGATGGTTTAAATTATTTGACTAGCACCAGTGTAAGATTGGCTTTGATGGCTCCGCAAAAAACTACGGTCTATTTGATAGGTGATTTTAATAATTGGGAAGCCGACCCTGCTTATTTGATGAACCGCGACAATACCAATGACCGCTTTTGGATTAATCTCACGGGCTTGACCGCCGGAACCGAATACGGTTATCAGTTTGTGGTCTATGATGCCAATGATGCCAAAGTTACAGTAGCCGACCCCTATGCCGAGTTAGTATTAGACCCTAACCAAGACCAATTTATCCCTTCTAGCATTTATCCCAACATCAAACCCTACCCAAGTGGCAAAACCACTGGCATTGTTTCGGTCTTGCAAACCGGACAAACGCCTTACGCTTGGTCTAATGCTACGCTCAATTTTGTAAAACCCGACAAACGCAACCTAGTTATTTATGAGGCTTGGGTGTATGATTTCAGCACTACCCGCGATTTTCAGGGTTTGATTGATAAATTGGATTATATCAAAGGGCTGGGAGTCAATGCTTTACAACTAATGCCCATTATGGAATTTAACGGCAATATTAGTTGGGGCTATAATCCGAGCTACTATTGCGCGGTGGACAAAGCCTATGGAACCCGCAATAAATTGAAAAAATTGATTGATGAATGCCATAAAAAAGGTATGGCTATCATCTTGGATATGGTACTCAACCACGCCGCCGATAGTCCGATAGATGGCTACCCGTATGTGCAGATGTATCCGGCTAACAACAATCCAATGTTTAACCCTACAGCTACCCACCCTTTCAATGTATTCAGAGATTTTAACCACGACTCACCTTTTACCAAGCAAATTGTCAAAAATGTGAATGAGTTTTGGTTAAGAGAATTCAAATTTGACGGCTATCGTTTTGACCTCTCGAAAGGCTTTACCCAAAATACCCAGTGTGCCAATAAAGAAGATATTGGTTGTTGGAATGCCTACCACCAAGACCGCGTAGATACTTGGAAACGCATTGCGGATGAAGTATGGGCGGTAGATCCGACTGCATATATGATTTTGGAACACCTTTCGGTAGATTCGGAAGAAGAAGAAATGGCAAAATACCGCGCTGGGGAAGGCAAAGGAATGATGTTTTGGCAAAATATGGAATCGGCTTATGCGGAAAACATTATGGGCTTTAATGGCAATAATGCCAATATTTCGCGGGTGGACTTTGCCGACCGAGGTTTTAGCCTGCCCCATTCCATTGCTTATATGGAAAGCCACGACGAAGAAAGGGTAATGTATAAAGCCTTGCAAAATGGCAACAGTGGAAATCCTAATCACAATGTCAAAAACTTGGCAGTAGCTCTCAACCGCACCAAAGCCGCCGCCGCCGTTTTGTTTCCGGTACCGGGTCCTAAAATGGTTTGGCAATTTGGAGAGTTAGGGTTTGATTTTTCTATCAATCGTTGTGAAAACGGCACTATCAATAACAATTGCCGCTTATCACCCAAACCCCTGCCTTGGGTAGCTCCGCAAAGCTACGATACCAATGCCGACCGAGTGAAACTCTACAAGACTTTTGCCGAAATCATCAAACTCAAAACCACGTATGATGTATTCAAATCCACCGATGTTTTTGTGGTATCGGCTCAGGACAACAATCAACATAAAAAAATGGTAAAAATTACCTCTCAACCCTATACGACTACTCCTGCCAATGCCAACCAAATGAACGTGGTGATTATTGCCAACTTTGATGTCAATGCGCAAAGCGTAAGAGCGGAGTTTCATCATACCGGCACTTGGTACGACTTCTTTGATGGTTCAAATGCAATCAATGTAAGCAATGTGAATACTAATTTCAATCTCCAGCCCGGCGAGTTTAGGTTTTTTACTAATTTCCAGCTCACCGCTCCCGAGAACGAATTACATCCCTACACCCGTCCCAATGCCGCTACCAACGTAGTTGCCACGCCGCTTTCTTCTTCGCAAATCAAAATTGATTGGTCGGACAACTCAACCATCGAAACCAATTATCGCGTAGAACGCTCGACCAATGCCAATTTTAGCCCGAATAATACTGTAACTATCTTAGGGACACTCAATGCAGGCACAATTACATTTACTGACAATGGCTTGAGCGCGCAAACCCAGTATTTTTACCGAGTGGTTGCCATTAGTGTTGGAGGCGAGCGCGTATCGGCGGTAGTCAATGCCACTACTCCTGATGGCCCCGCCAATGCCCCCAGCAACGTAACGGCTACGCCTAATAACCCCACCGGCTCGCAAGTATTGGTGGTCTGGCAAAATAATGGCGGCGGCGCAACCGGCAATATTGTCCAGCGTACTACTACCCCCGGTGCTAATTATACCACGGTGGGCAATAATTTGGCGGCTACTGCCACCAGCTATACTGATGTGAATGTAACCACCGGTACTACGTATTACTATAGAGTATGTGCCGTCAAAACCAATCAAGCAAATGCTTGCTCGGCGGAGGTAAGCTCGGGCGTGGTGGCAATTGAAGATATAAACCTCAGTCGCCGAATCAGTATTTCGCCCAATCCCAGTACAGGTAAGTTTGTACTTAATTTGGATAATCTGCAAGCCACTGAATTACAAATGCAAGTGATAGATGTATTGGGCAGGTCGGTCAATACCCGCGATTTGCGCTCCGCCCTGGATAGTGGCAAAGCAGAAATTGACTTATCCAACTTAGGCAATGGTATGTATTTGCTCAAATTCAGCACCGAAAAAGGCTTTGCGCTCAAAAGGATAGTGAAAAACTAGACAATTCAAATAAAATATAAACGACTGATAATCAGTGTTTTACCTAAAATTTAAAATCGCTCAGAACCCCAAGTTTTGAGCGATTTTTTTTTGATAAAATTTGAGTAACTAATTTTTCAAAAAAATGTTTTGAATTTTTAAAAATATTTTTTACCTTTGCTCAGTAATTACAAATTAGCCTAGGAGTTTATTTTTCAGACCTTTAGCTTTGCCAACGGCTTGAAAATACCAGTAAAAAAATAAATTTAAATAACAACCCTTAATATTTTCTTTACCAATGAAGAATATGCTCAAAACCAATGGGCACCTACTACCGCTACCACCGCGCAAAATATCAATCGCTCGGCAAATGTAGGCATCGGTACATCTGCCCCACCCGCAAGTTCGCGCTTGGTAATTCAAGCCCCCAATACCCAAACAGTATTTAGTCAATTTAGAACCGTTGAGACCACCGCTGCCCGTTCTATCCAAATCGGACGTTTCAATGCTACCACTGATTTGTTTACCCACTCGATGCACTTGGGTATTGGTTCAGCCACTTCTGCTACCTCTAACATTCCCTATTGGACAAATAATGACCCACTGGGCAAACTAATGCTCGGTACAGACGGATTGCCTACTATGTTAATTGATGGGATGAACAATGGGCGAGTGGGGATTGGTACGATTACACCGATGACTAAATTGGATGTAATAGCCAATGATGCGGTAAGTGCCGCAAGTGCAAAGTTTAGAGTAGCTTCATTTTATCACAATGATTTTACTGCTAATAATTCTCCTTCAAGTTTTATTCGAATAGGGGCTAAAAACTCTACTAGAGACAGTTGGCTAGATATAGGGGTTAGTACCTTATTTGGAGCAAAAATAAATAGTAACACAGGTGGACTGTTGATTGATAGTACAAGTGTAAGGATAGGAGATTCAGGGATGTTATATGGGGAAGGAAGTAATGATTACCCCTTAAAAGTAGCAACTTCTGGTTCAAACTATAGTTTTGTAGCTCACGGTGGCGGTGGTTATGGAGCTTGGATAAGAGTATTAACACAAAGCTCTTCAACTAAAGCCTTTAGAGTGTCTAAATTTGCATATAATCGAACAGGTTATGATGATTCTGAGTTATTTTCTGTAAACACAGACGGCAGAATTACAATGGCTAGTAACTATTATTCTCCTAATAATTACGGCAATTTTCGCTTATTTGTACAAGATGGAATTACCACTGATAGAGTAAACATAGGAACAGTTACTACTCCGCCGACTGATATTAGTAATTTTAGGTTGAATGTAAACGGTGGCGTTTTGCTTGATAAAGTTTACATTGGGGCTTACACTACCCTGCCTTATGAAAGCACTTTTCGCCTCCACGTCAAAGACGGGATTCGTACCGAGCGCGTAAAAGTAGATGTAGCCGCCAGCAATGGCTGGCCCGATTATGTATTTGCGCCTGATTATAAACTCCGCCCTTTAGCCGAAGTAGAAAAATTTATAAAAGCCAATCAACACTTGCCCGAAGTACCTTCAGCTAAAGAATTGGAGAAAAACGGAATGGATTTGACCGAAATGCACAAAATCCAAATGCAAAAAATTGAGGAACTTACACTTTATCTCATTGAACTTAAAAAAGAAAATGAGGTACTGAAAAAGAAAGTTGAACAATTGGAACAAAAAATTAAATAACTGTCTGATAATTAGATAGTTACATTTTACAAGCTGATTTTACCAAACTTTATCTCAAATATATATGCGAAGTTTAACTCGAGTATTCATATTGGCTCTATCGCTCACTGTGAGTAGTTGGCAAACTTATGCTCAAGCCGACTCTACAAAGTTAAATAGTAATAGTGTTTACAAAAATCGCCTGAGCATCGGTATTAATTCGCCCTTGGCTAAAATCAGCTTACCAACTTTGCCGACTTTAGGAATGCGGTATATGACTTTAAGCTACGAAAGAAAGTTAAAATCCAATTATTGGCTCAACATTACTTTGCCTTTGGGTATAAAAAATAATCGAATTGAGCGATATTATGGACTAGAAGTAGGGATTTATCGTGAAGTGGCTTTTAAACATCCTAAATGGAGTTTTCGAGGCGGGCTGGGCTTGTTTAGAACCTATTATACACTAAGAGATAAATACTACTATCGATTTGCTATGTCTAATAGTGGTTTTTTTATTAGTGGAGGTCTAAATTACCTTGTTTCTAAGAACTTAGGTTTAAACATTCAAATAAGCCCTTACATTGGTGTTCGATATATAAATCCGCCGGGTGGTTATGGAGGTAGATTAACTCCTATTGTTGAGCCAATAATAAAGAGCTATGACATTAGACAAAATCAAGCCAAAGTCGGTTTTCTTAGATTGCTAAGTTTTGAGTTAAAGTATTCATTTTAAACTAGTTGATAATGAAAAAAATAATATTTTTTTGCTTATTTATAATTGCAATTAAAGGGTTAGCGCAAGAAGAGCTAATCAGGAATGGTAGCTTTGAGCTTGGCACTCCTGAAATCCCTACATCGTACCCTCAGATAAATAATTGTGAAAATTGGTCAAATATGAGTTATAGTTGGACTCGTGTTAATGGTGATTGGGCTAGTTGGTACGGTCCTTTTGATATGCCTTCGGCTTTTGCTCCTAGATTTGGCACTCATTTAATTGCATTAGGGAGTTGTGGTGGTGCAAAACAAAAACTACCGCGAGCTTTAAGGGATGGAGAAAAAATAAGAGTGGTTTTTCACTATACCTACAGACAAATTTCTGCCGATAGACATTTGAGATTATATGCTTCATTAAATCGACCTATTAAAAAACATAACTGCTCTGACATAAAAGATGGGCTCTCACAAGTTTCACAACAGCTAGTTGAAATTATTCTCCCTAGAAATACGAGCAGTAATGGCTGGAGAGTGTTCGATGGAATTGTTACTGTTGATGGAGATGGCTTTGATTGGATAGGATTTCACGTTTCAGCATCAACTAAATCAGGCATAAACTATGATGATTCAAAAATAAGTGTTGATGGTGTATCAATAATTGCATCTCCTTGTGGAGGAGTATGTTGCCCTGAGTATGTCCTATATCAAAACACGATTTCATTGCCTACCTATACGGCGGTATCTGACTTTATCAAAGCGGGGCGCAATGTAGATGCCAATGTACCACAAGGTGATGTAATAGTCAAAAGTGGGCAAGATGTAACTTTCCAAGCGGCTAATAATATCTTTTTAGAAGATGGCTTTAGTGTAGAATCGGGTGCCAAGTTTGATACTCGGATAGCTCCCTGTAGCAGTCAGCCGTTCAATATTTCGGTTTCCAATGAACTGACTCCGTGTAGCAACAAACTATGTGTCAATGTTTGTACCCCGCCCGGGCAGAGCTATACCATTAGTTGGAGCAATGGCTTGGGTACTTTGCCCCAAGTAGAGGTTTCACCCACTGCCCCCACTACTTATACGGTTACGGTAAGAAATACCGCTACTGGGCAAATCAGAACCCAGAGTATATTAGTTACGCCTAATTATTTCCCTAATCCTATCACATTCCGCATCATTCCCAATGTTTTTACTCCCAATGGAGATGGCATCAATGATGTATGGCGACCCGATGATTATGGTAAGCAAACTTTTGCCTTTAATGCCTATCGGTATGAATTAGAAATTGTGGATAGATGGGGTGGGCGAGTTTTAAAAGAGGATGAAACCAACACTGCTCCAGGTTTTGCCGATGATGATATTTATTGGAATGGATTAAAAGATAATGAAGGATTTGAACTGCCGGGAGGTGTTTATTATTATTCCTTGAAATTATATTCTTGCCTCGAAGTCAAGCAATACAATGGTTCGATATCTTTGCTTCGTTCATTAGGAGGTATTGCTAATCCCATTGAACCTATGAATGTTTTTGATTTAGCTACCTCATCTGACCAAAACTCACAAGAAAATCTTATCTACCCCAACCCAAGTACTGGATTGGTAAATATTCAATTTGCGAGTAATAAAAGTTTGGTGTTTAAAGTTGAAGTTTTGGATAATTTGTATAAGCCTTTAATTATCAAACATTTAAACTCGGAAATAGGCAAGACAGAACTTGATTTGGCACATTTACCCAATGGAATTTATTTCATTAGATTAATCTCGGATACTGAAACTACTATTCGGAAGTTGATAATAAGTAAATAATTGCAATCAATTTATATCAAAAAATGGTCAAAGAACTATCTTTGACCGTTTTTTTAGGCAATGGTATGTATTTGCTCAAATTCAGCACCGAAAAAGGCTTCGCTTTGAAACGGATGGTGAAAAACTAAATAGATTTGAGGTTTTTGGATTGCCGATTTTCGGATTTACTTAAAAATGATAAAATTTTGTAACTATCTGATTATCAGTGTTTTATAAAAAATCAGTCAAAGATTAAATCTTTGACTGATTTTTTTTAACTTAAGAAAAATTAGCCATTTGGCTAACGACATTCTAAGTGTGTTTTATCACCGCAAAAAGGCTAGGACTGCCGCCCCACAAAACTGATTGTTTTCATCGGATTCATCAAAGGTAAACTTGATAAAATACTTGCCCGTACTGGGCGCAACATACGATACATAACCTTCGCCGGTGCGTACCATTGTTTTGATACCTCGCCCTTCATCTTTGTATATTTCAATGCGAGTTCGATAGCTGTCGGCAATAATGATATAGGCTTTGAGCTTGGTGAGGATATTTTCGTGTTCGGTTACTTGTTTTTCTAAAGCATAACTCTTGGAAAATACAAAGTATTCGGGGATTTTTTTGATACAAATATCTTTAAAAGTTTGGGCATCGCAAGTGGATTGCGCAGTGGCTTGCCGAGTTGCTCCCCAAAGCAAAATAATTAAAATTAAGGCAGTTTTCTTTGTCATATTTTATGTTTCAATCGGTTTTGATGGTTCAATAGCAGCGCGTTAACGTGAATGTTTTGAGAAATATTGAAAAAGTACAAAAAATAAATTTTTAAAAAATAATCTAAATTCCTTAGAGTTTTTCTGTAATTAATTGAAAATCCTCCAAAGGTGGACACGGTCAATAAATTGTATTTCTCCCCCCTTGTATTCCTCCCTCTCCTTCGGAGAGGGCTGGGGAGAGGCTGAAAAAAGTCCACAAAGTTCCTTTCAGGATGACGTAGTTGTGTTATTTTTATTGGTTTAATTTTTTAATTAACTCATTGGCTGTGTCCGCCTTTGGAGGATTATCAATATTTTATAGGTTTTTGCAAAAATTATTTCATTTTTTTATTATATTAAAATAATGCAATTTTTTTGGAATAATTGATAATCCACTGAAAATAGTAAGTTTTTGTAATATAACTATCTCATTATCAAGTATTTACCAAAATATTCACGTTAAATTCTTCACTATTCATTCTTCATTCCTTTATAATATCTTAAATTTCTTTTCCCCAAACTTGATACCATCAAAAAACACTTCTACTCGCCATTCGCCTACAACTTTGAGGTCAATAAGGTTCAAAGTGCTGAAGTTATAATAGCCCCCACCGTTTTCATCGGGGTCATTATTCACCGAAACCTTACGGAAGAGATTGCCCTGTGGGTCAATCCAGTTAAATTCGGTAGTGCCTTTGCGCGTTAAATTGGTCCAATAAATATGGCACATCACTTTGGGGTCAATGCCTTTGCGAAACTCGGTTCTCACACTCAGAGGGTAACGCGGAAAATCTTTGGCTAGTTCGTGGGTAATGCTAATGTCGGGTTTGCCTAGGGTAACTTGAAAAGATTTTTCACCAATGAGTTTTTTGTCGGCAAAAATCTTAAATCGCCAAGTTCCCAGCTTATCATTGATATTGAGACGAAAAGTAGCATACGCCGGGTAGATATCGTTTTGGGGAGTAGGTGTATTTAACACCAGTCGCTCGTGAAGTTTGCCGTCCGACTCATAGAGTTCCCAACGCAATTTGTAGGCATTTTTCATATCAAATATATTCAAAAAACATAAAACTTGGTTGGTATGAAACAACTCTACGGTCTCTAGTTTGTCTTTGGGCAAATTTTTATCCAATTCACTGGTCAGGGTAATATTTACTTTGCCATCAAACGCGGGGGTAGGGCGATTAAAATAAAAATAGGCAAAAATGGCAAAAATAATGACCAATGCGCCAATGGCTACATTTTGGCTACGCTGGCGCAAAGCCTGACTGTGGGCTATTTTGGCTTGTTTTTCTTTTTCCAATATTTCGTAAGCCTGATTTACTTTGTCTTCCGAAATACCCAGCTCTTTGGCAGTTGCTTTTACATCTTCTATATGATAGCCTTCTCCTTTTTCTTGTTTATTGAGTTGATAAGCTATTTCCATCAAGCGTTTCAATTCATTTTCTTGGATATTCTTTTTAGCCATTGCAATACAATTGTAATTATGAATTAATTTCAGGTTTTTGTTGGGTAAAACCTCATCAAGGGTTGAAGCAATCTTAAGAAGTTTCAAAATAACAGATTTTTCGCAAAAATCAAATTTTACCGATAATTAATTTTAAATCTATATTTGATGAAAAATTATAAAATATGATTTATTCATAACCAATTGATTATCAAGTATTTAATTTGATAAATGATTTTTAAACCCATTATAAAAATCCAGAACCATTTAGATGATTGTTTGTATCAATTATCAAAAAATGTAAGCGTATTTGTCAATAATTGATTATTTTGGCTTAATCAAAATAGATTATAAATATAAAACTCTCATAATCAGATAGTTATAAATAAGCTTTAATTGATATGACCATCCACAAACTTATTATCTTAATTGTTTTGGGTAGTGGTTTGAGCCTGCTTGAGGCTTGCCAAACCGACCACGACAAAACCGAAACCAAAACTGAAGAAGCCAAAACCGAAGCCAAATCTGATACGCTGGTTCGCTACGCCCCAGAACCGGAAAAAGATACGATGCCAAGAGTAGTCGAAGACCAAACATTTGCCCAAAAAACCCTACACGAAGACAATATAACTAAAAAAGAAGCCCCACCTGTCAAAAAGTACGATACCCAAGAACTCAAAAAGGTGGAAAGCGACCCCACCAAAAACGAAAATACTAATCTCAATCTGCGCCCACGCAAAGAAAAATATGACAAAATCTTCCCCTTTCGTCACGGCATTGCCGTTGTAGTTTCGGGAGGCAAATATGGCTACATCAATCAAAAAGGTTTTGAATTGGTAGAACCCAAGTACGACTATGCCGAAGAATTTGATGGCGTTGAACTGGCGCGCGTGCGCACCCGCGACAAAGTGGGCTTTGTAAACAAAACCGGCGAAGAGGTAATTCCTTTGAAATATCGCTACGTCGAGCGATTCAACAAAGGTTTGGCACACGCGCGAATGATTGATGGCGAACAGTTTTACATTGACCGACAAGGCAAACACGTTTGCGATATTTTAGATGCTTACCGCGATGGAATGGCAAGGGTACGACTCGGCAACCAAGTCGGCTATGTCGACACCGAAGGCAGGGTAGCCGTACCAATTGTGTACTCTTATGGCACGCACTTTCGAGATGGAGTAGCCGAAGTCAAAAAAGGTGAAAAACATTTTTTTATCAACAAAAAAGGCGATTGTGTCAAAGATTGTCAATAGCCAAGCACCTCAAAATCAAGAAGTAAGAAGGAATTAGGAATTAATAATTACGAATTTAGAAATTATACAAATCATTGACCGTGTCCCCACCTCTGGTGGATTTTGAGTGATTTATCATACATTTCTTTTACCACAAAGTCCACTAAGTTTACACAAAGATCTCTAAGGAACAAGAAAAAATAGTGTAAACCAGTAATTCCCACTGTATAAATTTTAAACGAATATTTAATTTTTTAGAATTTTTATAAATCGAATTTTATATAAAGCATTGATAATGAGGTACTTATTA
>JALONJ010000657.1 GCA_025455045.1 Microscillaceae bacterium
ATTTAAACACCAAGAACACCAAGAAAATACCCACAAAGTCCACCAAGACCTTAGTGCTTCTTTGTGATTACCTTTGTGAACTTTGTGGTAAATTGGACAATATTAGTTGTAAATGATTGATAATCAGGTATTTATCTCAAAGACGGAAAGTAAAATTTATTTTATGTTTTTTTCACCCAAACCCTCATTTGCTATACAATCAAGGATAGCCCTTTTGCAAAGCGAATAGCTCGTAAATGGCTGATTATCAGTAAATTAAATGCAATTTAACAACAACAATTTAATGAATTATAAATTATTTAATTGCCTGACCGTGTTCGTCTCTAGCGGATTATCAATTATTTAGCAAATAATCCGAAACTCGAAACTAGAAACCCGAAACCCAGAACTAAAAACCCTGATAATATTCATTCAAATCTTAAACTCTTATAATGAAAAATTTAATACTTTTCATAACTATCTCATTATCAATTAATTACGCATTTAGTCAAAATCGTTTTGATGACCGAACCTTGAAAGAAATTTATGATTTTCAGGATTGGCGCAGTTCCAATGACTTGGTCAATTTTTTGGGCAATCCCAACCCGATGTACCGCGAAGCGGCGGCTTTTGCCTTTGCCTCGGTACAAGATACGGCGGCAGTAGATTACCTCACCGCTTTGTTTGCCGACAACAATGCCCAAGTGCGCAAAGCGGCAGCTTATGCCTTGGGGCAAGTAGGCAACGTGCGTGCCGAGCCAATGCTTATCCAAGCTCTTGCCAATGAAAGCAATACAACGGTCAAGTGCTACTTGCTAGAGGCTTTGGGGCTGTGTGCAAGTGCCAAAGGCTTGGACTATTTGACCAAAACCAATTTTGCCGATGATTCGCTCAATCTTGGAGTCGCCCGAGGTTTGTATCGCGCCGGTTTGAAAAATTTGCGCAATGAAACCGCCACCCAAAAAATCATTGATTTGCTCAATTCGGAGTTTATTCAAGCCAAAAAAATGGCTTCATTTTATGTGGCAAGGTTTGCCAACCAACTCAAATTTCAAGGTTTTGAGTACGCACTTTTGCGAGGCGCAAATTTTGAGTTTTTTCCGATGATTCAAACCAATTGCGCTACGGCTCTGGGAATGTTGAAAACCAAAATCGCCAACGATATGCTGAAAAACTTGGCACAAAATGCCAAAAATTATATGGTACGATACGCCGCTTTGCGGGCTTTGAGCCGACAAGACAGTATGAAATCTTTTTTTAAAGAAGCCCTCGTAAGTCAAAAGAATGTGCATCTTGGCGTATTGATTAGCCAGCATCTCATCAATCAATTGACTGCGGAAGACAAAACTTGGCTCAATGGGCTTTTGTTGGGCGAAAAGCGTTTGGTGTTTCCCAGTTATTGGCAAATCAGTGCCAACTTGTGGACGGCTATGGCAAAAATTGACCCCGATAAAAAAGTAAATGAACGATTGATAAATGCTTTTCAAAATGCGCAATCGGTATATGAAAAAGGAGCTTGGCTCAAAGCCCTTGCCCAAAAACCCGAAAATTATGGCTGGATTGCCGAGCAAATCGAAAAAACCAACCAATCCGTTTTGCAGGTATTTGGGTTGGAAGCCTTAAATGCCATTGCCCTCAATCCCCAACTCAAAAAAATGCCCGACTCCCTCAAAATCAAACAAGAATTAGCCAAAGTATATCGCTGGGCAATTGAAAGTATTGATGTAGGAATGATTTCGACGGCTTCGCAAGTTTTATTGGACAAGTCTTTGAATTTCAAGGCTTTATACAAAGATTATGGATTTATTCGCAACAGCCTGAGCAAAATTCAACTCCCCCGCGATGTGGAAGCCTACCTTGAGTTGCAAAAAGTATTGGCACATTTTGAAGGCAAAACCGCTACCGAAGAATACCCCAAATCCGAACCTACACCCATTGATTGGAAAATCGTAGCCCAAATCAAAGCCACCCAAAAAGCCGAAATCAAGACCAATAAAGGCACTATTGTCTTACAGCTCTTGGTCAATGATGCCCCCGGCAGTGTAGAAACCTTTTATAAATTAGCCAAAAAAGGATTTTATGACGGCAAAACTTTTCATCGGGTTGTTTCAAACTTTGTCGTACAAGGCGGCTGTCCGCGGGGTGACGGATACGGCGGTTTGGACTATACTATTCGCTCGGAGTTTGCGCCCCTCAATTATGAAGAGGGCTACGTAGGCTTGGCTTCGGCAGGCAAAGACACTGAAAGCTGCCAATTTTTTATTACCCACTGGGCAACTCCGCATTTAGACGGGCGTTATACCATTTTTGCCAAAGTAATTGCCGGAATGGACATTGTGCAACAAATAATGATTGGGGATAAAATTGAAAAAATAAGCATTATTGATTGAGAGGCATATTTCTTGATTTGGGATTGTAGATGACGGATTTTGAAATGCGGTTCTTTTTTTGTAAATTATTGATAATCTTTGACTTTTGACAAATAGAATGTATCACAGCCTTTAGGCTGTGCCTATCACAGCCTAGACAGGCTGTGGCACAATTTTTATAAATCATTGATAATCAGATAGTTACAAAATAATCTTTTACCCACATTTTTAACTCTTTGATAATCTTTGACTTTTGACAAATAGAATGTATCACAGCCTTTGGGCTGTGCCTATCACAGCCTAGACAGGCTGTGGTACAATTTTTATAAATCATTGATAATCAGATAGTTACAAAACAATCTTGGTTCTATCGTTAATTTGGTAATCGAATCCAAACCCTAAGGGTTTTCAAAACCCTTAGGGTTTAAATAAACTTGAAAAAATACAAGGTTTTCCCCAATTTCACAATAGAAATCATTGATAATCAGTCAGTTACCAAAATAGGGAATTACTGTGCTATTTTTGAATATTTGATGTAATTACCTGATTATCAAGTATTTAGCAAAAAGCTCAAAAAAGAACCACTTACGAGGGCAGGGGCTTAGAAACTGACCGAATCATTGTAAAATCTCAAAGGCACTTTTCAATCGTATGTTTACATCTTAATCAAAGCCGCATACGCACCATCTTGTTTTTTGAGTTCTTCGTGCGTGCCTCGCTCAATGATTTTGCCATATCGCATCACAATAATCTCATCACAATCGCGGATAGTACTAAGGCGGTGTGCTACTACCAAACACGAGCAGGAACGGCGTTTGATGGCATTTTCAATTTGTTTTTCGGTTACAGGGTCAAGTGCCGAAGTCGCTTCATCTAAAATCAGAATCGAAGGATTGCCCACCAAGGCGCGCGCCAGCTCTAGGCGTTGGCGTTGCCCGCCACTAAGGTTTTTGCCCCCTTCTACTATCCGACTGTCATAACCATTGCGGCGACTGCCAATAATATCGTGAATTTGAGCATCTTTGGCGGCTTGGGTAATGTAGTAATCGGGAATGGTATTGTCCCATAGCGTCAAAATCTCTTTGGTAGTGCCTTCAAAAAGGAATATATCTTGGTCCACCATTGCCAAGGAGTTGTTGATGACCTCGCGCGAAATTTGCGGGCGTGGCATACCATCGAGTAAAATCTCACCACTCCAAGGCTCATACAAGCCCGATAGCAACTTGGCTATGGTTGATTTGCCACTTCCCGAGCCACCAACCAGCGCCACTCGTTCTCCGGGTTCAATTTTGAGATTGAAGTTTTCAATCAAAGGGGGCGAAAGGCGACTATAGCCAAAGGTTACGTCTTTAAATTCAATATAACCTTCCAACTTTTTGGTAATGATGCCGAAATCTAGAGGTTTGCCGGGCTGGGTATTGCTTCTTTCGGTTTGGGGGTCAAGTTTTGCCGCCAAAATATCGTCTAAGCGATTGATGTCGCCCTTAGCTTCTTGAATTTTGCCCCCCAAGCCCACCAAATTATTTACCGGCTCCGTAAAACTTTGCATCAGACTCTGAAAAGCCACCAACATACCGATGGTCATTTCGCCTTGCATTATTTCCCAACTGCCCAAGGTGAGTATGGCAATGGTCGTGAGCGCAGTCAAAATTTGTGGAATGATATTGAGAATAATTGATAATGCGGTCAGTTTTTGGTCGGCATTGATAACTTTGCTGTGATAACTAGCCCATTTTTGAAAAAAATCATCTTCTCGCCCCCCGGCTTTGATGGTTTCAATCATTTGCAAACCACTGATAGCCACGCCGGTCAGTTTGCCTTCGGCTTGAATGAGGCGTGTATAACTTTCTTCGCGTTTTTCGGCAATAATGCGCAAGGCTACAATGTTTAATCCGGCAAACCCCAAACCCAACAAAGTAAGCAATACATCATATTGCCACATTACAAACAAATAAAACCCCACCAACAGGCAATCCAAAAAAGTTTTGGCAAATTCATTAGAAATCAAACGAGCTACTTTGTCGTTGGTTTCTACTCGCGCGGCAATATCACCGGCAAATCGCTGAAAATAAAAATCAATGGGCAAGCGTAGCACGTGCCAAAAAAACTTGGAAGCCGTTGCCAAAGCCATCTTGGTCTCGAGGCGCAATAAATAGCGATTTTTTAAAGATTCTAAAATGCCTCGCAAAAGTGCCGTGCCTGCCATACCGATTAAAAGTGTGGTAAACCAATCGCGCAAGCCCTCGACCAAGATATTGTCCACCAATACTTGAATAAACAAAGGAATGACTATGCCCGGAAAAACCGCCAATAAACTAATCAAAACCACAAAAGTAAGGTCAAATTTGTACCCACGCAGGCGATTATAAAAAGTATTAAATACATTGGGTTGTTTGCCACCTTTGACAAACTCGGGCGAAGGCTCAAAAGTGAGAGCAATACCGGTAAAAGCCTTGTCGAGTTCTTCGTAACTAATGACGCGATGCCCCTCGGCGGGGTCATTGAGATAAACTCGATTTTTGGTATGGTCAATATTTTCTAAAACTACAAAGTGATTAAAATTCCAGTGAATAATTGCCGGAAGCTCGAGGCTGGCTAAATCAGCCGTTTCCTTGCGCAAGCCTTTGGCTTGTAAGCCATAACTGCGGGCGGCTTTGGTGAGGTTGCTGGCTTTGCTACCGTCTCGGCTCACATCACAATCGTACCGCAATTGCTCCAAAGTAACAAATCGCCCATAATACCCCAAAATCATTCCTAAGCAAGCCGCGCCACATTCTACGGCTTCCATTTGCAAAAGATTGGGGGTTTTGTTACGTTTCATTGTTTTTTGGGGACAAAAATTACAGCTCGAAAATTACAAATAAATGGAATAAAGTCTAATTTTTAAGAACAATAGTTCGGACAGTATCTCGCTCCGAGTTCCAAGTTTTTTTAATTTGTAGTTGTTAAAAGTGGTTCTTCACCACTTTTCAGGAATGAAAATCTTTTTTCTGAAATTTATCAATTTCAGTGATTCTGAGCATTAATGAACCAAGCGATAGCTTGGTGAAA
>JALONJ010000658.1 GCA_025455045.1 Microscillaceae bacterium
AATGCTGATTATCAATTGCTTATACTTTTTGTTATTTTTATAAATGTAAAAGTTAAAATATCAAACTTTTGTTCAGTTATTTTACAGTGGGAATTGCTGTTTGAGCCTTGTTGTAAAAGATAAATACTTGAAAATCAATGGATTAACAAGTAAAAAGACCTAAAAACCCTTGACTGGGTTGCGCTTTTGGTGGACTATTGTTTTAGGTATTTTTTCAAAAAAATTATAAAATATTTTGAAAAGAAATTCAGGAAGGTGTAAACTATAAATTATTTTTGTAACTAATTGATTATCAATTAGTTATTATTTTTATGGATCTTCACCACTTTTTCTAAAAAGTGGTGAAGATCCTTTTTTACATTTCCACATATCTCCAAAAAACCAGTATTTTTTCTGAGAAGTTCTCGTTTTTCAGTGATTCCGACCGAAGGAAGGAATGACAAATTAAAAAACTGTGGATTTCCTAATTCCCAATTCCCAACTTCCTCACAGACTTGAAATGATTGTATTGATATTCAAATTTTATCGATAATTTTGAATGATTATTGCTTGAGTGAGCAAAGTACCTCGAAAATCAAAGTCTGTGATGATGAAAAAAGTTTTGGTTCTTTCAATCATTTTATTTTTTGCCGGGCAAACTGCTTGGGCGCAATGCGCGCAAATTGACAGTCTCTTGCGGGTATTGGCTCTAGTGCAAGACAACACCCAAAGAATCAATGCTTTGAATCAGGTAGCTCGTTTGTATTTGGGCGAACAAGAAGGGCGGGCTTTGTTTTATGCCCAACAAGCCCTGCAATTTGCCCAAGCTGCCCGCTACGAAAAAGGTGTGGCTGATGCTTTGGCAAATATTGCCCAAGTCCACAACCACGAAAAACTCAACTATCAGCAAGCTGCCCTTGAGTTTGACAAAGCCCTCAAAATATATCAGAAACTAAACCTGCCCAACGAACTGGCTCAAACCTACGAAGAAATTGGCGAAATGTACTACAACCGTTTCTACGCCGAGCGCGCCAACTACCAAAAAGCCCTTGACAATTACTTACAAGCGGCAAAAATCCGCCTAGCCAATGACCAAAAAAAGCAATTGGTTGATGATTATGACATCATTGGGGAGTTGTATAGCCATTTGGGCAATGATAAAATGGCAATGGATTATTTTAGTCAAGCCGTAGATATGCGTAGCAAATACCAAATGGGTGTAGCCAACGACTCGCGCCTGCTTGCCAAAGCCAAACGCGCCTACCAGATGGAAATGCGCAGCCAAAGACTCAACAATTATTTGTTAGCTGCCGGAATCCTCATTTTAATCTTGGGGGGAGCAATTTTGATTATCGTATTATTTTTTATACGCCGTCGCAGCAATACTTTATTTAAACAAAAAGCCGCCATTGAGGAGCAAAACAAGCAGTTGATTGCCCAAAAAGAATTGATTGAAGAACAAAAGGAAATCATTGAAATAGAGCAAAGATTGACCAATTCATTCAATTTTATGCCCAAATCGGTTTTTGAAGAAATCAAAGAGAAAGGCTATGCCGCACCGCGTCAATACGACAAGGTATCTATTTTATTTGCCGACTTGGAGCATTTTACCAATATATCCAAAAATTTTGATACCCAACAATTGCTCGAAGAACTCAATACTTGCTTCAATCAGTTTGATGAAATCATTGCCAAACACCAGCTTATCAAACTCAAAACCCTCGGCGACTCGTATATGTGCGCCGGAGGTTTGCCTGCGCCCAATGATACCAACCCGATTGATATGGTATTGGCGGCACTTGAGATGGTGGCTTTTATCAAAGAAAAACACGCCCAAAAAGCCCAACAAGGTGAGCCTTACTGGCATTTGCGGGTAGGTATCAATACGGGTTATGTATTGGCAGGGGTAATTGGCAAAAACAAAATAGCTTATGATGTATGGGGCGAATCGGTAAGCCTTGCCAAAAAAATGGAGGACCGTAGCAACTCCGACCAAGTAACCGTTTCGGTCAATACTTACCAATATATCAAAGACTTTTTTAGCTTTGCGCCACGCGTCGAGATGTACGTAAAGCCCGACCAATACATTGAAGAGTATGTAGTAACCGGAATTTTGCCCGAGCTATCCGAAAACAATGAAGGACGAACACCCAATCAGGCTTTCAAAGAAAAAATGCACGATTTAGCAATTTCTTAAAAAAAGATAGCCACAGCCGACGTAATACCCAAGAGTAGTTGGAGGCGAAACCGAACCGCCGTCTGATGCTTCGCAGGCACCCGTACTTCCATTTGTGCTACCCAACCGCTTTATTTCTGAATTGAAATTTTGAGCGTTTTATACAGTAAAATTTTCGTATATTCTGTTTACTGATAACTTACGGAAATCTCAAAGAATTGATGATTTAGCCTTTACAAGTGCTTGATATACCGCTAAAATGGACTTTTGCAAGCCTAAGCTAACTATTTCAAAATCTATTTTTCGACAAAGTTCGCCAAAAAATACCCACAAAGTTAAATAGCTTGGTGTTGTTTGTGTAGTCTCAGAAGCTGTTTTAAAATAACGTGAATATTTTGAAAAATATTGAAAAAGTACAAACAATTAAAGTTTTAAAAAGAGAATCCAAAATCTCCCCAAGCCGTCATCTTGCGTGGAACTTTGTTAAATTGTTACCTCTTAGGATTTTTCTGTAATCAATTGAATATCAATAAATTGTGCTTTTATTCAAAAGCGGAAAAAGTCCACAAAGTTCCACGCAGGATGACGTAGTTGTGTTATTTTTATTGATTCAGTTTTTCATTAACTAATTGATTATCAGTATTTTATATATTTC
>JALONJ010000659.1 GCA_025455045.1 Microscillaceae bacterium
AGTTCCACGCAGGATGACGACTTGGGGGGATTTTAGATTGTTTTTTAATGATTAATTTTTTGTACTTTTTCAATATTTCTCAAAATATTCACGTTAATTTAAAGTGCCAAAGTAGAACTAACTGATAATCAATTAGACCACCTGTACTACAATTTTTCCTAAAGAATCAAAATTAAATTATAATCATCTGATAATCAGGTAATTACAATTTAGAAAAAACAAATTCAGCATTTTTTGTCGAAAAAAAGCTAAATTGCAAAAAAAAATGGCAAGAATGATAGCAAGGAGTTAGGAGTTTTAAATTACATAACTATTTGGTTTTCAATAATTTATATTTCCCAAGCCTTAATTGTTTCCTATCTGTTGCTAATTAACACTAAACGAAAAAACGCTAAACGAAATTAACGACAAAATGGCAAATCATTTAGACGGTCTCAACGAACCCCAACGCCAAGCAGTTTTGCACACGGCTGGTCCTTTGATGATTATTGCGGGGGCAGGGTCGGGCAAAACCCGTGTACTTACCCACCGAATTACCAATTTGATGGAGACCGGCGTAGATGCCTTCCGAATTATGGCTTTGACTTTTACCAACAAAGCCGCCGGCGAAATGCGCAATCGTATTGAAAAACTGGTGGGAGCAGAGGCACGCAATTTGTGGATGGGAACTTTTCACTCCATTTTTGCCCGAATTTTGCGATTTGAAGCCGATAAGATTGGTTATACTTCCAATTTTTCCATTTATGACACCGATGACTCCAAGGCTTTGGTCAAAACTATTTTAAAAGAACGAAATTTAGATGACAAGACCTATAAACCCGCCTCTATCTTCAATCGCATTTCCAGCCTCAAAAACAAACTCATTTCCTACAAAGAATACAATCAAAATGGCGCGTATTATGAGGACGACCGCGCCCGCAACCAACCCGAGTTTGGCAAAATATACGAAACCTACCAACGCCGTTGTTTTCAAGCAAATGCAATGGATTTTGATGATTTGTTGTTTGTAACCAATGTTTTATTTCGAGATTTTCCCGAAGTTTTGCAAAAATACCAGCAAAAGTTTCAATATCTTTTGATTGATGAGTTTCAAGATACCAATTATGCTCAATATTTGATTTGCAAACGCCTTTCGGAAAAACACCGCAATATTTGTGTGGTAGGCGATGATGCCCAAAGCATTTATGCCTTTCGCGGGGCGGACATTCAAAATATTTTGAACTTTGAGCGCGATTATCCTGAGTTACAAGTCATTCGTTTGGAGCAAAATTATCGCTCGACCAAAACCATTGTCGAGGCTGCCAACTCCGTCATTGCCAAAAATCAAAAACAATTGAAAAAAAGTGTCTGGACCGATAACGAAGCCGGACAATTAATCAAAGTGGTCAAAGCTGTTTCAGATAGCGAGGAGGGGCGCGTAGTTGCCGATACGATTTTTGAAGAAAAAGTCAATTTTGGCTTGCGTAATCTAGATTTTGCTATTTTGTACCGCACCAATGCCCAATCCAGAGCAATGGAAGAAGCATTACGCAAAAAAAACATCAAATATCGAGTCATTGGGGGGCTTTCGTTCTACCAACGCAAAGAGATTAAAGATTTGATAGCCTATATGCGTTACTCGGTCAATCACCAAGACGAGGAGGCTTTCAAACGCATCATCAACCTGCCCAAGCGAGGGATAGGCGATACCACCGTTGAGAAAATTGCCGGACTTGCCGGGCAGCATAATACTTCGGTTTGGGGCATTGTTAGCAATATTAAGGCGCATTTTTCGGGGCGCGCTGTGAGTGCCATTGAGGATTTTGTCAAAATGATTCAAACTTTTGCCGATACCGCCCAAATCAAAGATGCCTACGCAACCGCCACAATGATAGCCAAGCAATCGGGCATTTTGAAAGAACTCTATGAGGACAAAACCATTGAAGGCTTGGCGCGCTATGAAAACGTGCAAGAGTTGTTAAATGCCATCAAAGAATTTACGGATAATCCTGAAAATCAGGCAGATAAGTCATTGAGTGTGTTTTTGCAACAAGTTTCGCTTTTGACCAGTGCCGATGATAATAAAGATGACGACCCCGACAAAGTTACTTTGATGACCATTCACTCTGCCAAAGGTTTGGAATTTAAGCACGTGTTTGTGGTAGGAATGGAAGAAAACCTATTTCCTTCGCAAATGATGCTCGCCAGTCGGCAAGATTTGGAAGAAGAACGCCGCCTATTTTATGTAGCCGTAACCCGTGCCGAGAAAAAATTGACTTTGACCTACGCCACCACGCGCTACTACTACGGACGCTTGCAAAACTGCGAACCCAGCCGTTTTTTGGCTGAAATAGACCCCAACTATCTCAAAAACGAAAAAGTATGGAATCGCCTGACCGAAACCGAGTTTAATACCAGTTTTGTCAAAAACCTCACGCCCAAAACTACGCCGGTGATAAAAACTAGCTATAAACCCTCGGTCGATTTTAAACCTAGCGATACCAAAAACCTCCAAAAAGGAATGAAAGTCGAGCATCAAAAATTTGGTTTTGGGGTGGTCAAAGAAATCCAAAACTTTAGTGGCGACCGCAAAGCCACCATCGAGTTTGACGAACACGGCGAAAAGGTTTTGTTGTTGAGTTTTGCGAAGTTGCAGATACATAGTTAGATGGCGGGATGATTTTTACAAATGACTAATAATCAGGTGATTGTAATAATAAAATAAAAATTTCGGATCTTCACCACTTTTCAGGAATTGCCTTTAGGAATTCCATTGAATTCTGAAAAGCTCTCGCTTTTCAGTGATTCTGAACATTACCAAGCAAAATGA
>JALONJ010000660.1 GCA_025455045.1 Microscillaceae bacterium
TTATTTTAAATATAATTTATAATTTACCGAAAAAATGTATTTTTTACATTATAATTATTTGATTATCAATTAGTTATAAAAATATTCACGTTAATTAATTGAAAATCCTCCAAAGGCGGACACGGTCAAGTATTTATCAAAATATTCACGTTAAAGATAAAGAACGAACCTATACCTTGCCTTCATACAACTGCGTGAGGCGCACAAAATCGGCGACCGACAGTTCTTCGGCGCGTTGATTCAAAAAGGGGCTATCTTTCATACTTTCGGGCAGTTGCAGGCTTTTGAGGGCATTGCGCAGGGTTTTGCGCCTTTGATTGAAGCCGGTTTTGACAATTTTTTGAAATAATACTTCATCACAAGCCAATTTTTCAACCTCATTTCTACGTAGGCGTATCACGCCCGACCGTACTTTGGGCGGCGGATTGAAAGAACCAGCCTCGACCGTAAAAGCGTATTGAATCTCATAATAAGCCTGCAAAAGCACACTCAAGATACCATATTCTTTGTTTCGGGGCGCGGCGGCTAGGCGCTCGGCAACTTCTTTTTGCAACATAAACACGGCTTCGGGAATTTGCTGGCGATTTTCTAACAATTTGAATAAAATTTGAGAAGAAATATTGTAGGGCAAATTGCCAATCAAAGCTAAGGTTTGTTCGCCAAAGGTTTTTTGCAAGTTTAATTCCAAAAAATCGCCAAAAATAGTTTGATTTTCAAGCATTGGAAAGTGTTTTTCCAAATAGGCTATCGATTCTTTGTCAATATCAATGACGACTGTTTTGAAAGCTGTTTTTTGGAGCAAAAATTCGGTCAAAATACCCATACCCGGACCTATCTCCAAAACCCGAGTATAAGAGTCGGATAGCTGCAACAGATTGACAATTCGCTCGGCAATGCGTTTTTCGGTCAAAAAATGTTGCCCCAAATATTTCTTCGGTTTTACTTTATCGTCTTTCATTTTTAAATGTAAATATTTGATTATCAGTAAGTTAATTATTTTTATCCGAAGCCAATTTGTGCGCAAGGCTAGACAACCTACATTACAATTTTTCGGCAAAGGCATAAAGATTGTCTTTTTATTAATTGCTTGATTTTCAAGTATTAATAATATTGTAACACAGCCTTCAGGCTGTTGGAGGTACAGCCTTCAGGCTGTTGGAGGTACAGCCTAAAGGCTGTGTTACATGCTTATTTGTCAAAAGCCAAAGATTTTCAAGGGCTTATATTTGATGCTAGGAATTCGAGACCTGAAACTCAACGCACTATATTCGCCGCTTGCATTGTTTCAATTTCGGCTTTGGTATAGCCTAGTTTTGCCAATATTTCTTGAGTATGTTCGCCAATTTCGGGCGGGTTCATTCGCAGCGTGAGTTCGGTATTTTCTATCTCAATGGGTAGTTTGGGGAGTTTTGCTTCTACTCCGCCGGTCATTTTGGTCAGCCAAAGGCTTTTGCCTTCATTGAGCTGAATATCCTCAAACAAATCTTCGGGGCGAGCAATGGGCGAAAACGGAATTTCGGCAATATCGCACTTGGCAATAATCTCGGCTTGGGTATATTGCTTAAACATAGCTTCCAAATCGGGCATTAGCCAGCTATGTTCGTCGATGCGCCCGTTGTTGGTTGCCAATTTTTCATTTGCCAAGAGGTCGGCGCGATCAAATACTTCACAAAACCTAGCCCAATGTCTATCGCTCGTAATGCCCACAAAAACCTGCGCTTGGTCTTGGCTTTCAAAAATTCGGTAAACCGACCACACACTTTGGCGAGCGGGCATAGGTGGTATGTTGCCTCCGGCAAATGCCGAATAAGCCATATTTTGCCCCATTGTAAAGGCGGTAGTTTCAAAAAGTGCCGATTTTACCAATTTACCTTTGCCGGTAAAATTGCGCTCATATAAGCTAACCATCGTGGCAATAAAGCCAAACATTGCGCCGGTAATATCAATAATGGAAGTACCAGCCCGCAGAGGGTCGCCGGGTCTGCCGGTCATATACGCCAAACCGCCCATCATTTGCACTACTTCGTCGAGGGCGTGGCGTTTTTCATAAGGTCCTGACAAAAAGCCTTTTAAAGCACAATAAATTAGTTTTTCGTTTAATTTTTTGAGGGTTTCGTAGCCCAAGCCCAAACGCTCCATCGTGCCGGGTCCAAAATTCTCAATGACTATATCGGCTTCTTTGACCAATTTGTATATGATAGTTTTGCCTTCGGGCGATTTCAAATCAATGGCTAAACTCTTTTTGTTGCGATTGTAAAAAGAAAAAAAGCCCAAGCCAAAGCCTTTGAGACGACGAGTAGAATCGCCTTCTACCGGCTCAATATGGATAACTTCTGCCCCCAAATCGGCAAACATCAGCCCACAAGCCGGTCCCATAATCGCGTGGGTAAATTCCAAAACTTTGATATTTTGCAAGGGAAGTGTCATAGGAATTTAGAATTAAAAATTATATAACTATCTGATTACCAATGAATTATATTTAAAAATTTTACTTTATTTCATATCCATATCATACCATTGATGAGAAAGGTTTTTTAGACAATGAAAATACAAGATCACCAACGATAGATGAATGTTGATGTAATTAATTGATAATCAAATATTTACAAATAAAATCAATTTTTGCTAATAATGCTATACATTTAAAATTTTCGCGCAAAGACGCTCAGGCGCAAAGGAATTGGGAATTAATAATTGGGAATTAGGAATGGTTCTTCACCACTTTTCAGGAATGAGAATTTTTTTTCTGAAATTTATCAATTTCAGTGATTCTGAGCATTAATGAACCAAGCGATAGCTTGGTGA
>JALONJ010000196.1 GCA_025455045.1 Microscillaceae bacterium
CCCCTGCCCCTCCGAAGGAGGGGTGAAATTATAATTTGTTGATTTTCAATTAATTACAGAAATATTTTAAGACATAGCAATTTAACAAAGTTCCACGCAAGATGACGACTTGGGGGGATTTTAGATTGTTTTTTAATGATTAATTTTTTGTACTTTTTCAATATTTCTCAAAATATTCACGTTATTTTATCGACTCTTGGCTCTCAATTATACCGCAAGCCTAAGCCTAATAATGCTCACATCATCAGCCGGTAAAAAACCATATTGTTTTTGCAAAATATTGCATTTGCGGGTCAGCATATTGGCGTGTTGGGCTAAAAAACTATCGGTGAGCAAATAGGTAATTGGGTCAAAATCCGCCGCAATATCCGTTTTTAGGCTCTGAAATGTCGCAATACCATCTGAGCAAATACTTATATCTTGTGGGTTTTCCAGTTCAAATACCTGCGTTTGTTGGGCAAACCACTCCTCAAAATCCTCGCCCAAATGATACGCCACATAGTCGGGGCGGTTGTTTTGGTCAAGCTCATAGATTTGAGCATCGTATTTGATCACTCCATCGCCCAAAGCCATTGCCCAAGCTTTTTTATGGGTTTTGTGATACACCAACAAAATCATCGTTGCCAACATTTCCAATTTATCCAAAAGCCATTGGTTGCGTGCCGCTTGCAAATCCTCAAAAATTTGCCGCAAAAGCCATTTGCCCAAATCAGCCGAAGCAAGACCACTCCCCCCAAATTGGTAAAAGGACTGATAAGGCAAGGTTTGGCAGTTTTTTTTCAAAATTTTACCCAGCAAAGCCGAAGCAAAATGGGAATCTACCGCCGATGAACAGCCATCAAACACCGCCCCTACATAAAAATTGCGGTCAATATCCAAACTCACCAAAAAATCTTCGCAATGAACCGAGTGTAATTCACCCCGCCGCACCAATGTATAAATTTGCATAAAATATCTGTATATTTTCAATAATCTTTGACTTTTGACAAATAAGCATATAACCCAGCCTTTAGGCTGTGCCTCCCCCAGCCTAAAGGCTGGGTTACAATATTTATTAATCCTAGATAATCAAACTCAAAGTCAATATTTTGTAATCAATCAATTACCATATCTATCACTACCACTTGGGCGCGATTTCCGGCTGTCGTGTATAGAGCCTCACCGGTGGGTGCGCCCGCGTGGGCTACTCGCTGCGCTGCGCACCCCACGCGGGCGCACCCACCGGCGGGGTCTCTCCCTGCGGCTTCCATCCGGCGCGCAAATCCGGTTTCAAGCAAAAAAATACAAAATAAACATAGTAACCCCACTCAACAATCCGGCATAAAGTTTATCATTTTGCCAGATCCGCCGCCAATCCGCTTGATACACAAACAACAACCAAGTAGAAATCCCTGATAATGAGGCAGTTATAGTTTGGCTCAATATATCACCTTGCCACAAAACTATCCATATAATTTGCAAAAATATAAAAATCAAAAGCCATTTGCCCAAGTTGCGCAAGGAAAAAAACATCACCTCAGCTTCTTTTTGGGCTTGGTTGAGCGCAGGTTTTAAGAGTTTGCTCAAGCCTATATGAATCAATACCGCCAAACTCAAATTGAGAAATACGCGGTGCATAAAATTGAGTTTTGCTCCAAATGTTTGCCTAATCGCCTCATTTTCAACAAGATATGAATTATAAATTGCTTCCAGCCCAAATGCAATAAAAGGCGCGGAAAACATCGTAAGCATTGCCGCCTGCGGGTGAGCTTTTTTCCAAAAAATTCCCACAAAAAACACCGCCACTACGCCCGGCGTAAAATAAGAACCTCTTGCCGAAACACTCAAAAAGAAATTGCCCGCCGATTTGGGGTTGTATGATACCAACGCCAAGCCGCCCGACAGCAAGACCATCACCACAATCGCAATGCGCCCAAAAATAATCATTTGACTTTCGGAAGCCTGCGGATTGAGGTATTTTTTATAAATATCCAAAGTCAAAAGCGTAGTTGCCGAGTTCATCATCGAGTCCACCGATGAAAAAGTCGCCGCCGTCAAGCCCGCCAATATCAAGCCTGTAAGCCCATAACCTATCGGAATCACCAATTCTACCAAACTCAAAAAAGCATCATCGGGCAATACCGAGCCGTCCATTGCCCGACTTTTGAACAAGTATGCCGCCGCCACCCCCGAAGCCACCGAAAAAAACGGAATGGTCAATTTCAAAAAACCCGAAGCAATGATACCAATGCGCGCCTCCACATCGGTTTTGGCGGCAAGCGTTCTTTGTACCAAATATTGATTGGTAGTCCAATAAAAGCAGTGCAAAATCAGCAAACCCGTAAATGCTCCGGTAAACGGCAAATCGGGGTGGTGACTAGGCAAATACAACTGCATTTTGCGAGCTTCGGCAGGTAACTGCCTTTCTAATTCCAATAAGCCAAAAAAACCGCCGATTTCGGGTTGCGAAAAAGTAAATACAGCCACTATCACCCCTGCCAATAGCATCATCAAAGTCTGCATCGTATCGGTAACTACTACCGCCCCCAAACCGCCAAATACCGTATAACTGCAAGTAAATAAGCCAATGAGGATAATGCCTTGCAAATAGGTGATTTCATAACTACTCCCGCGAAACAAAAAGCCCAAAGTCCGACTACCGATGTAAAAAGCCGCAATCAATTGCACCAATATCAACAATATCATCAAAATCGTGTATATCAAACGGGCTTGTTCATTGTAGCGATGCTCCAAATATTGCGAAAGCGTAAAAACCTTAAGATTGCGATAAGCCGGCAAAAATACATAACAAAGCAACAAAATCGGACCTACTGCCAACACCTCATAATGGCTTTGGGCAAAACCCACCGAATAACCAATGCCCAACATCCCTATCAAATGTGAAGAATTGATATTGGTACCAAATACTGAGCCTGCTACCATCCACCACCGCAGGGAGCGTCCGGCCATAAAATAATCTTCGGAGTTTTTTTTGCGCCAACTTGCCACAATTCCCGCCAAAGGCATCGCCAACAACAAAATGATTAAGACTAGGGTATCAATAAAGCCTAAACTATTGAGCATACGGAATCACAAATTTATGAATGGGCTAATGTGCTGATTATTAGTTGATTAAGCAATAAATTGTTTAAATTAATTTTATGCTAAATAGCCAAATACAAAAAACCAAGCTACTCGCACCAAACTCGCCAGCCCATTAGCACAAGCAGAGCTTTTGAACTTCATTATTTACAAATTGTACGATGTGCAAATAATTTTATTTTGTTTTCAAACTATTGAGTATATTTAAAAACAAATAACAGCCTGTCAATAGGCTTTTCATAAGATATTGATTATCAATAATTTATGTAGTTTATTAGTAACATCAAATCGTTTTCTTACCAAAAAAATCAAAAAATATGAGCAAAAAAATTGGGGTTCTTACCGGCGGAGGCGATTGCCCGGGCTTGAATGCAGTCATTCGGGCAGTAGTCAAAACGGCAATCATCAGGTTTAATTATGAAGTGATAGGCTTCGAGGACGGCTATTTGGGTTTGATAGAAAATCGATGGCGCAAACTGGATTATGAGGCGGCTTCGGGCATTTTGACTGCGGGTGGAACGATTTTGGGAACTTCTAACAAGGCAAATCCTTTTCAGTTTTGGCAAAGAGATGACAAAGGTGAGTATTTCTCTACCGACGAAAGCCAAAAAGTATTGAAAATTTACCAAGATTTGGGTTTGGAGGCTTTGGTCTGCATTGGCGGAGACGGCACTTTTACAATAGCCGATGGCTTGCAAAAGCTAGGAATGAATGTAGTGGGAATCCCCAAAACTATTGACAATGATATATTTGGTACCGACCAAACTTTTGGCTTTGATACGGCGGTCAATACAATTACTGATGCCGTGGACAAAATCCATACGACCGCAATGGCGCACAAACGCGCTATGGTGATAGAAGTAATGGGGCGAAATGCGGGCTGGTTGGCTCTGATGGCAGGGGTAGCCGGCGGAGCCGACTTGATTTTGTTGCCCGAAATAGAATATGACATTGAAGCTATTTGTCGTAGAGTTCACGATAGAAGCCAATTGGGCAAAAAATTTACTATTGTGGTGGTTGCCGAAGGTGCTAAACCCAAAGCCGGTGAGCAAGTAGTGGATAGAGTCGTAAAAGACAGCCCTGACCCCATTCGCTTGGGCGGAGTGGGCAAGGTGATTGCCAATCAGATTGAAGAAATAACCGGCATCGAGACGCGGATTACCGTTTTGGGGCATTTGCAAAGAGGCGGCTCACCCTCGCCTTTGGATAGGGTTTTGTGTACAATTTTTGGCGAAAAAGCCGTACAAATGATTCATAATCAGGAGTTTGGCAAGTGGGTCTGCTGGCGCAACGGCAAAGCCGAAACCGAAGACTTGACTTATGCCGCCGGACGACAACGTTTGGTTCCGCTTGACCACCCTTTGATTGAGGTGGCGCGCAGTGTGGGAGTCAGATTTGGCAATGAAATAAATTGAAGCACAATAGAATCAACAATTTATATTCATCTTCAAAATTAATCGAGCCTCAGGAACAAGAAAAAAATAATGTAAACAATACTACTATACAAAATTTAGGACCACCAAGCCACAAAGTCTCTAAGTGCCTGATTATCAACATTTTGCCTCTTAGCGTCCTTGCGTGAAAACATATTTTGTATAGTAGTATTAATGTAAACAATATTTTTTGGTAATATATTGATTTTCAGGCAATTACAAAATTATTCATTTTACATTATTCACTATTCATTCCTCCTCAAACTTCGGCAAAGTTTAAAACTTTGCCGAAGTTCAACAATTGGCTATGCCCATTATTGAATCGTTAATCATTTGAATTTATAAAATCTTGATTATCAATCTTATATCTAATCCACGCAATATTTCTACGGCTTTGATGTATTCATTTGCTCAACGCAGTGATACCAAAGTAGTTGATGAGCCTTTTTATGCCTATTATTTGCATTTGTCGCCGGTAGCGCATCCGGGGCGCGAGGAGGTATTGGCAAGTATGCCCCAAAACAAAGCCGAAGTATTGGCTCATATTTATCAATTGAATGAGAAATATCCGGTTGTATTTCTCAAAAATATGGCGCATCATCTTATCCAAACCAAGTTTGATTTTATGTTGCCTTGGGTCAATTTGTTTTTGATTCGCAATCCTGCCCAATTGATTGCCTCGTTTGCGCAGGTGTATTCCAACCCGACTATGACCGATATTGGGCTGGCACAGCAAGCTGATATTTTTCGCTATTTGCTTGATAATCAAGCACTTCCCTTGGTTTTGGATTCGGGTGAGTTGCTCAAAAATCCACCCAAAGTGCTGGCAGATTTGTGCGAAAAATTAGAGATACCCTTCAACGAAAAAATGCTGGCTTGGCAAGTCGGAGCAATTGCCGAAGATGGAGTGTGGGCAAAATATTGGTATGCCAATGTGCATCAATCCACAGGTTTTGTGGCGCAAGAAACCTCTGAGCGCGAATTACCGGCGCATTGCCGCGCCTTGTACGAGGCGGCTTTGCCTTTTTATACTTCATTATTTGCACAATCAATCAAAGCATAAATCATTGATTATCAATATATTATGAATTATCTTCAAAATTATTTCTGGGTATTTGTAGGTGGTGGCTTGGGGAGTATTTGTCGGTTTGGTTTGGGGCGGTGGCTCAATCAAAACTCAGCTTTGCCTTGGGGAACTTTGGCGGCAAATGTGTTGGGCTGTTTTTTGATTGGGGTTTTGATAGGCTATTTTCAAAAAAATCCGGCTTATTCGGCTTCGGGAATGTTTTTGTGGGTTACGGGTTTTTGTGGGGGATTTACTACATTTTCTACGTTTGCTTACGAAAATATGACCTTGTTGAAAAACGGCAATCATTACAACTTCCTGATTTATAGTGGGTTTAGTTTATTTTTATGCTTTTTGGGGACTTGGCTGGGTTTGGGAATATTTGGAAAATAGTCTAAGGTTCTGCTTATTCTTCGGCTTGATAAAATTTAATTGCCCAAATTTTGGCAAATGGTTGTGATGGCTCAGGCAGTCGAATTTTGAACAATAAATCATTTTGCATTTTTAAGGATTTGGCGGGCAATCTGAAAGTTTTTAGCAAGGTAACTTCTGCAAAGCATTGATTATCAAGACTATAGACTTTTTTCAAAAGCAAATTATCTACTTCAAAGCGGTAGTTTTCGGTGGCAAACCAAAGCCTTACATATTGATGATAAACTTGGGCTATGTATTTTTCAACTCGGGTATTGGGAAAAATATCATTGTAAATCTCCGCCTGACTCGAGACAAAAAACAACGAATCAATTTTCTTGGGCGAAATATCGGAGTGCATTTGATTGAGGGCATAAATGTAATCGTGAATCAAACCAAATGCTTGATTTTCAGCCCTTTGCCATTCTGTTTGCGTATTACTTTGGGCTGGGAGGTGAATAATTGCCCAACAATGCAAGCCTAGCTGCACAATAAAAGATAGCCAAATTAGGCGCATATTTTATATGGCTGAATAATTAAAAAAAATCATCGCTTATTTATTTACAAATTCGCTGACCAACTCTTGGGCTTTGAGGAGGGCTTCCTCAAGATTTTCATTGAGCAGAATGGCATCAAATTTATCACGGAAAGTGAGTTCGTATTGGAATTTGGCAATTCTTTTTTGCAAACTTTCCTCGCTTTCGGTTTGGCGCGAGCGCAGGCGAGCTTCCAAAATCTCGAGCGAAGGTACAGTTACAAACACGGCTAGAGCTTGGTCGCCGAAGTATTTTTTGAGATTTAGCCCGCCGTGGACTTCCACATCAAATATTACGTGCTTGCCTTGCGCCCATATCCTTTCTATTTCGCTTTTGAGCGTACCATAAAAGCTGTTTGCATATACTTCTTCCCACTCGACAAAGGCTTGTTGGGCTATTTTGGTTCTAAACTCCTCGAGGGTCAAAAAATAATAGTCTTTGCCATCTTGCTCGTGGGCGCGGCGCGCGCGCGTACAAGCCGATACCGAAAAACCCAAATTGGGGTTGTTTTGCAATAAATGGCGCACGATGGTGGTTTTGCCCGAGCCGGACGGGGCAGAAAAAATCAAGATTTTTCCGGAGGGAGAGAGTGGAGTTATGGGACGGGTTTCGGGTTTTTCCAACACGGCTATCATTCAATCATTTAATTTTTATCTCGACGGCTCTGCCGAGATATTATAAATTCAAAAACCTTGAAAATGTTTTAAATAATTGATTATCAAGGATTTAGCCATAAAAACAATAAATATATAACTGCTTGATTATCAATTATTTACAAAAATAGACATTTCAAATTAAATCTCTTTGATTTTAATGATTTTGTTGCATAGTTTGCGCGTAATTTTAAAACTAAAGGTAGGTGATTTGTTGTAATGTGGCATTTGAAAAAAAACCCTGCAAACATCGAGGTTCGCAAGGTTTCCAAACCATATAACCATGAAAAACCTAACTTACTAATTCTTTTTCTTTTAGGGAGAAAAACCGCAAAATTAATCAAATATTAAAAACAATTTAAAAAAATTGTAAAAATAGCGATTACTTGCTTGTTACGTAAGCTTTGGAAAACCAAAATTGGGAGTTTTTCCGAAGAAATCCAAATCCAATTTGATACCAAACTTTACGGATTAGTTTATTAAGGGTATTCGTTCTGTAAAAATACGAAATTTTTTAATCTTAAGTATAAGAATCGCAAAAAATTACGGCTATTGTGTAAGAAAATCCGACAAATAGACAAAATTTTTCGGTAAAATATTTTCTATCTTTATCCTTATAACAAACCTTGCGATGCCCAAAGTTCCCGAGTAATCACCCAGACTTAAACTTCGCTTAACTCATTCTAATCAATTCTTTCATCATTTTGGTCAGGCTTGGTTCGGCTTTTTGGGCGGCGGCTATTACCTCTTCCAAAGTAACATATTTCAATTTGCCCTCAAAACACAAATCAGTAATGACCGAAACGGCAAAAACCGGCAAGTTCATTTGACGGGCTACGATTACTTCCGGCACAGTCGACATTCCTACTGCGTCCGAGCCAATAATGCGCAAAAATTTGTATTCGGCGGGGGTTTCGAGGTTGGGTCCCGATACGCTCACATATACGCCTTGGTGGGCGCGAATTTGATTTTCGGAAGCTATCATCAAGGCTTGTTTAATCATTTCGCGGTCATAAGCCTCGAGCATATCCGGGAAGCGCACGCCCAAGTCATCTAAGTTTTTGCCGGTAAGTGGGTTGGCAGGCAAAAGATTGATGTGGTCGTTCAAAATCATCAAGTCGCTGATTTCGTAGTTGGGGTTCAAGCCTCCGGCAGCATTTGATACAAACAGCTTTTGGATACCCAGCATTTTCATTACCCGTACCGGAAAAGTAACTTGTTGCATTGTATAGCCTTCGTAAAAGTGAAAACGCCCTTGCATTGCTACTACGTTTTTACCGGCTAACATGCCAAAAATCAGTTTACCGCTATGCGATTCTACGGTTGAGACCGGAAAATGCGGAATATCTTGATAATCAATAACATCTGAAATTTCAATCTCTTGAATCAAACCACCCAAGCCGGTGCCTAAAATAATACCGTATTGCGGCGTGGTTCCCGCTTTTTGTTGAATATAAGTTGCTGCTTCTTTAATTTGTTCTAACACTTGATTTTTATTTTAAAGTGAATTGATTGAATTGTAGGCGTGGGTTTAAATATATTTACATAAACAATTGATAATCAGTTAGTTATAAAAAAACACATTGCTAACCCACCCCTATTTATCCTAAGGGCTTAAAATTATTAATTATCTCCAAAAATTCAAATTATGAAAGGGTTGATTCCCACTTAAGTTTTAAATTTAGCTTCGCAAAGCCCGCAAGCGTTGCAAAAGTGGTGGGTGTGAATAATGAAAAAACACATACCAAGGGTGGGGATTGAGATTGCTCAAATTGCTTGCCGATAGTTTTTTGAGGGCGGTAGCCAGTGCTTCGGCTTCATAAGTGTCGCGGGCGTAGCGGTCGGCTTCAAACTCGTTTTTGCGCGAAAGCTGATTGAATAACAAGCCAATCAACATTGAAATAGGCGAAAGCAAATAACTAAAAGCCATCAAATTGAGCGGAATACTCCACTCCTTAGCTCCCAAAGCCTGCGAAAGACTAGGATTGAAAATAAATAAAGACAATACATACAAAATCAGACCGGTTTGCAATGCCGAAATAGTCAAACTTACCGGAATATGCCGTTTTTTATAATGCCCTACCTCGTGGGCCAAGACTGCCACGAGTTCTTCTTGCGAGTGTTTTTCAATCAAAGTATCGTACAAAACTACTTTTTTTTGCTTGCCCAAGCCCGTAAAAAAGGCATTGGCTTTGGTAGAGCGTTTGGAACCGTCAATCACAAACAAGTTGGTAAGCGGGAAGTTTACTTTTTGGCAATAGCTCTCAATGGCTTGGCGCAGTTCGCCCTCGGGCAGAGGCGTGAGTTTGTTGAACCAAGGCAATATCAGATTGGTATAAAAAACACTCATAAACAAAGAAAAAGCCAGAGAAATCAACCAGAAATACAGCCAAAAGATTTGCCCGATTTCTAAAACCAAGTATAAAAATACCCAGCCCAACAAGCCTCCAATCAAGCCACCCAGCAAATATCCTTTGATTTTATCGAGCATAAATAATCGCGGTGTGGTTTTGTTGAACCCAAACTTTTCTTCAATCACAAAAATCGCATACCACTGCAAGGGCAAGGTAAGGATATCGCCAACTACACTCAAAATAGCAAAATAAGCCAAGCCGTGCGCAATAGGATGGGGAATAAAATTTTTTAAATAATCGCTAAAAAAGCCGAAAAAGCCGGTTAGCAACAAAATGAGGGTTACTACAAAACTCAAGCCACCACTCAAAAAACCGAAATTGAAATTGGCACGTTGGTAAGCCAATGATTTTTGATATTCTTCGGGAGTATAAATGCTCGCTAATTCTGCCGGTAGGGGCAGTTTCTTGTATTGGAGATTGAGATAATCCAAATAGTTTTCTAAAACAAAATCAAAAACATAGATAGCCAAAATGAGCGCGAAAATAATTTCGGGAGTCATACATTTAAAAGATTTATTTTTGCAAATATACAATTATTTGCCCATCAATTATTTGCTTTTTTAAATACTATTTTTATAACTCCCTCATTATCAGCATTTTAATTATTCATACTGACTCTTTACCCATATTCAGGAAATTCTAGTTTTATTCTAAGTCTCAACTCATTTACACGTGTAGGCTAGACAGCCTGCGTTACAATTTTCCCTGAAAAGTAGTGAAGAACCTTTTGATAGACTAATTTTTAAAAACTGCCCCACATATTGTATTAATTCCTAATCATTAATTTCTAATTCCTTATGAACAAGAAAAAAATAATGCGGACAATATTTTTTGGTAACATATTGACTTTCAGGTAATTACAAAATTATTCAGGTTCTTCACCACTTTTCAGGAGTGAAAATCTTTTTTCTGAAATTTATCAATTTCAGTGATTCTGAGCATTAATGAACCAAGCGATAGCTTGG
>JALONJ010000197.1 GCA_025455045.1 Microscillaceae bacterium
CAATTTTATTTTTAAAATAATTGATGATTTGTCAAAAAAAGCGTATTTTTACATCATAATTAGCTCATTATCAAATAGTTACTAAAATATTCACGTTAAGTTTAATACAATTTAATAACTGCGGATCGAAGAACAATAAGCGAAAAGCCAGCAGTAGGTTTTCTAATCAAATTTAGCCAAGTCTTAACGCAAAAAACCGCCAATATAAGTACAATATTTAGTTTAAAAATTACCGACAAAACTTGAAAATGGGCTTTTTTACAAAAAAATTTCTTAAAAAATTAAATTTTGCCTACCAAATGCCAAATTTTACCGTTCAAGCAAATTATTTTATCGACTTTCATAAAATCTATTCATATCAAACATTGGGCGAGAAATCAAAGGTTTAGGTATATTTCGTTGGTTTAGTCTTGGGCGATTGTCTAATTTAGACTTGTCAATTTAACTTAAATACCATATACCAATGAAAAAAAATCTGTTTATGTTACTTATCGGTCTAGGATTGTTAAGTACCCGGTTGGAAGCCCACACTATGCTTACCCAACCCTTCGTACGCTTCACATTTGCCCCCGAAACCATCATTCAAAAGCAATGGAATGCTTACAACTCGCGCGATATTGGCACTTTTACTGCTTGTTTTAGCGATGAGGTAGAAGTGTATATGTTCCCCAATCAATTGCTCTATACCGGCAAACAAAAAATCCGCGAACACTACGAAGATTTCTTCAAGACCACCCCTGATTTGTATTGTGAAGTGATAAATCGTAGTATCAATGGCAATGTAGTCAAAGACGAGGTACTCATCACCCGCCAGCGCAAAGCCGAACCTGCCAAAGCCACCATTATATATCAAGTAGAAGATGGACTAATTAGTAAAATGTATTTTTTATAATCGCTTATTGAGATATAAGTGGTTGATAATCAAAGGTTTATATATTTTTCAAAAGGCTGCCCCTAGCTAGGGGCAGCCTTTTTTATGAAAAATTTAAGAATATTTCAATTGTAATCTAGCCAAAAATTAATTGATTCTGCGCTTCGTTCCAGTTTGAAACTTTATTGATTTGAATGAAACGGTTTTTAGCAATACCCCTTTTGAGGGAGGATAAATTACTTGATAATCAATACCTTACATAATTTTTTAAAAAATCATAAGTTCTTGATTATCAAGTATTTACAAAAAAAGCAATGCAAAATACTACCATTGCTTATTTTGGAGGTATCAGGAGATTATTCCCAAATAATGTTGGGTTTTTGATTTTCCCAGCCCTCGAGTTTTGCCCCATATACATCTTCCAGTACATTGCGTTTGATTTTGAGAGTCGGGGTGAGCATCCCATTCTCGACCGACCAAGCAGTTTTGGCAACCACAATTTTTTGGACTTTTTCGTGGCTCATTGCGCCTTGGTTTACGGCTTTGAGGGTAGTTTCCAAGCTGTCGCTAACTGTCTGTTTATCAGCTTTCAAACCCATTTCCGAAAGCACAATCAAGGCTACCGGCTGGGCAAGTCCCCGCCCGACCAAGCAAATTTGTTCAATGAAATTATTATCGGCAAAAGCTGCTTCTATCGGCCCCGGTACTACAAATTCGCCTTTGGCGGTTTTGAATTGGTCTTTTACGCGCCCGGTGATCCGCAGGAAGCCATCTTTATCAATTTCGCCCATATCGCCGGTGTGCAACCAGCCGTTGATGATGGTTTTGGCAGTGATTTCGGGTTCTTTGTAGTAGCCGGTCATTACCCATTCCGCCTTCATCAAAAGTTCACCATTTTCGGGGTCAATTTTGATTTCGCACTCAGGATAAGCCTGCCCTACGGTGCCAACTTTGATGTTGTTGTGGCGCATAAGGGTACAGCAACCGCCATTTTCGGTCATTCCATACGCTTCTTGAATATTGATACCCAATTTATGATACCAACTTAGTAAGGTAGGAGGCATTGGGGCAGCCCCGGTCAAAATCAGCTTGGCTTTGCTCAAACCCAAGGCTTTTTTGAGTTTGCTTTTGACAATGCCCGACAAAATCGGAATTTTTAAGAAAGTGTTGAGTTTCTTTTGGGGCATTTTTTCCAAAATACCCAATTGGAATTTAGTCCAAATTCGTGGTACAGCCAAGAAATGAGTGGGTTGTACTGCCGCCAAATTATCTTTGAAAGTATCCAAACTCTCGACAAACGAAATAGAACCACCGGCATACAAAGCCGCTGCCTCAACAATTTGCCGTTCGGCAATGTGGCAAAGCGGCAAATAAGAGAAAAATCTATCTTGATTAGAGTTGATTTGCAAAATTTGGGAGGCATTTTCCAAAGTATAAGCCATTGTGTAATAGGTGTGCATTACGCCTTTGGGCATACCGGTAGTGCCGGAAGTATAAATGACCGTAAACAAGTCGTTGATATCAGGCAAAGGATTATCTTTCATTGGCTGATTTTGAGCAATCAAGCTATTCCATTTGGTAAAATCGGGCGATTCGGCGGGGCTTTCGGGGTAGGTAATGCAATGCACATCTGCCGGAATCCCGTCTTTCATCGATTTCCAATCGTCCAATTTGCCAATAAATAGCACCTTAGTACCGCTATGGGTCAGCACTTCATTGAGTTTGTCGGCAACTAAGGTCGGATAAAATGGCACAGATACGTGTCCGGCAAGCATAATCGCCAAGTCGCTGATAACCCAATGGGCGCAATTTTTGGAGACAATACCGATGTTGCTACCCTTGGGCAAATTCATAGCTTGCAAAGCACTTGCCATCCGGCGGGCTTGGTCGCCCACTTCTGCCCACGTGTATTCTTTCCACTGGTTGCCGGTCGGTTGGCGCAAAAAGACATTTTTGGGGATTTCGCGCTCCCATTTATAAAAATACGAAATAATCGGTTTTACATTGCGCTTTACTTGGCTAGTTGAGGCGGGTTGGGTTAGGGTTTGCGTACTCATTGATATTGAATTTTAGTTAAAATTTCTTTGACAATTGATAATATTACTATAATCTGTAAAAGTAGCACAATGTTTGGAATTTTTAGGATTTTTTGACTTGAAAATTATCGAGAGCAAGGGTTTGACAAAATAAAAAACATATCTTTTATCATTTCTTCCTTGGCTCGAGAGGGTAATTTTTCAGTTTTGCAAAATTCTCGCCTATACCACAAGCCTGCCTAATAAAAATGCCCGTTTTCGGGCATTTTTGTAAGTGTTTGATAATCAATGAGTTATGATTTAATCGTAGTTCAAAGTCGGTCGCAACCACTTCTCGGCTTCCAGCAAACTAATGCCTTTGCGTTGAGCGTAGTCCTCTACTTGGTCTTTTTCAATTTTACCTAAGCCAAAATATTTGCTTTGCGGGTGGGCAAAATACCAACCCGAAACCGAAGCGGCAGGGTACATTGCCAAACTTTCGGTGAGTTTGATGCCGATTTCTTTTTCTGCCTCTAAAAGATTGAATAGCGTGATTTTTTCGGTGTGGTCGGGGCAAGCCGGATAGCCGGGGGCGGGGCGGATGCCTTCATATTTTTCCCGAATCAAATCATCATTGCTCAAATTTTCTTCATTAGCGTAGCCCCAAAATTCTTTACGCACGCGCTCGTGCAAACGCTCGGCAAAGGCTTCGGCAAAGCGGTCGGCTAAGGCTTTGACCATAATGGAGTTATAATCATCGTGGTCTTTTTCAAATTCTTTGGCAAGTTCTTCTGCCCCAAAAATTGTAACCGCAAAACCGCCAATGTAATCTTCTTTGCCACTTTCAACCGGCGCAATAAAGTCGGCGAGGGCTAAATTAGCCACATTTTGGGCTTTTTCGGATTGCTGGCGCAAACTGCGTAAAATCGCAATTGGCTCATTATCACGGAGTTCTTCATACTCAATGTGCTTGTGCGAGCCGTGGCGTTCGCAAGGAATTTCCAATACGGCTTCTTCAAATTGATAGACTGCCATATCGTCCTCATTGACCGTATTTGCCGGAAAAAAGCCAAAAACCGCTTTAGGCTTTAATAGTTTTTCATCAATCAATTTTTGCAGGAGCTTTTGGGCATCAGCATACAATTTGGTGGCTTCAACCCCTACAACTTCATCTTGCAAAATTTTTGGGAATTTGCCGTGCAGCTCCCAAGTTTGGAAAAAGGGTGTCCAGTCGATGTAATTTGCCAATTCTGCCAAATCATATTCTTCCAATACTTGTGTTCCCAAGAAAGTCGGGCGTTTGATTTTGGTGGCGTTCCAATCAATTTTGAATTTATTGGCACGCGCTTCCTGAATCGAAGCAAACTTTTTGTCTTGTTTGCGGCGGGCGTGCCCTTCGCGCATTTCATCATATTCGGCGCGAATTTCGGCGGCAAATTTTACCCTATTTTCTTCACTCAATAAATTGGAAACCACTGGTACTGAGCGAGATGCGTCCAATACGTGAATAACCGGCTGCGAATATTTGGGCGCGATTTTGACGGCAGTATGAATTCGGGAAGTCGTAGCTCCGCCAATTAACAAAGGAATTTTGAAACCTTGTCTTTCCATCTCGCTGGCTACGTGAACCATTTCGTCCAAACTTGGGGTAATCAAACCACTCAAACCAATGACATCGACCTGCTCTTTTTTGGCAACTTCCAAAATCTTTTCGGCGGGAATCATTACACCTAAGTCAATAACTTCATAATTGTTACAAGCCAATACTACACCCACAATGTTTTTGCCAATGTCGTGCACATCACCTTTGACGGTTGCCATCAGTATTTTGGCTTGTCCACTTGAACTCACCTCACCTCGGGCAATGGCTTCTTCCTTTTCTTTTTCCATAAAAGGCAATAAATAGGCAACCGATTTTTTCATTACCCTTGCCGATTTTACGACTTGGGGCAAAAACATTTTGCCTGCCCCAAACAAATCACCCACCACACTCATTCCATCCATCAAAGGTCCTTCAATCACTTGCAAAGGCTTCTCGTATTTCAATCTTGCTTCTTCGGTATCTTCATCAATAAAATCGGTAATTCCTTTCAAAAGGGCGTGTTTGAGGCGTTCTTCTACGGAGCTATTGCGCCAAGCGGTATCGGCTTCTTTCACTTTGCCGGCACTATCGCCTTTGATTTTTTCGGCAAAATCAACCAATCTTTCGGTGGCATCAGGTCGACGATTGAGCAATACATCTTCAATCAATTCCAACATATCTTTAGGAATATCATCATAGACTTCTATCATTCCGGCATTAACAATGCCCATATCCATTCCGGCTTTGATGGCGTGATACAAAAAAGCCGAGTGCATTGCTTCGCGGATTTTGTCATTGCCTCTAAACGAGAAAGAGATATTACTTACGCCGCCACTTACTTTGGCATAAGGCAGGTTTTCTTTAATCCAACGGGTGGCATTGATAAAATCAACGGCGTAGTTGTTATGTTCTTCAATGCCCGTAGCAACGGTCAAAATATTGGGGTCAAAAATGATGTCTTCGGCCGGAAAATGCACTTTATCCACCAAAATTCGATAGGCTCGTTCGCAAATTTCAATTCTTCTTTGGTATGAATCGGCTTGTCCTCGTTCATCAAATGCCATTACGACTGTAGCAGCCCCGTATCGTTTGATAAGTTGGGCTTTTTTGATAAAATCTTCTTCGCCTTCTTTCAAAGAAATTGAATTGACAATTGCCTTGCCTTGCACACATTTCAAACCGGCTTCAATGACCGACCATTTAGAGCTATCAATCATAATCGGCAATTTGGCAATATCGGGTTCGGAAGCAATCAAATTCAAGAAAGTTACCATTACTTGTTCTGAATCCAACATCCCTTCATCCATATTCACATCAATCACCTGCGCGCCCCCTTCTACTTGGTCGCGGGCAATAGCGAGGGCTTCTTCGTATTTTTCTTCTTTGATTAGTTTGCGAAATTTTGCCGAGCCGGTTACATTGGTACGCTCGCCGACATTCACAAAATTGATTTCGGGTGTAACCGTCAATGCCTCCATTCCGCTATATTTGGCGTATTTGGGCAAAGTGGGCAATTGGCGGGGTTGGTATTTTTCAGCTTTGCGGGCAATGGCTTCAATATGTTCGGGCGTAGTTCCACAACAGCCCCCCACAATATTTAAGAAATTATTTTCCAAAAAACCTTCAATAATGTTTGCCATTTCTTCGGGAGTTTGGTCATATTCGCCCATTTCGTTGGGCAAACCGGCGTTGGGGTGCGCCGAAACCGGAAAAGTAGCATTTTTTGCCAAACTTTGGATATAAGGGCGCATCAAATCTGCCCCCAAAGCGCAGTTAATTCCCACACTCAATAGCGGCAAATGCGAAACCGAATATAAAAATGCTTCAATGGTCTGTCCAGACAAAGTGCGTCCGGCAGCATCGGTGATTGTACCCGATACCATAATGGGAAGCCCCCCAGCCCCCGGAGGGGGAGTAAAAAATTGGTCTATCGCAAACAAAGCCGCTTTTGCATTCAAAGTATCAAAAATGGTCTCGACCAAGAGCGCATCTACGCCGCCGTCCACCAAGCCTCTAATCTGCTCTGTATAAGCCTCTACCAACTCATCAAAAGTAATGGCGCGATAAGCCGGATTGTTCACATCTGGCGAAAGAGAAGTGGTTTTGGTAGTTGGTCCGAGCGAGCCAGCCACAAATCGGGGTTTGTCAGGATTTAGGGCAGTAATTTCTTGGGCTACTTCTTTGGCAAGGCGGGCAGCTTCGTAATTGAGTTCATACACCAAATCCTCCATATGATAATCTGCCATCGAAACGGCATTGCAATTGAAAGTATTGGTTTCCAAAATATCGGCTCCGGCTTCCAAATATTGGCGATGAATCGTTTTGATGGCTTCGGGTTGGGTCAAAACCAATAAATCATTATTGCCTTTCAAAGAATGAGGATAATCTTTGAATCTCTCGCCGCGATAATCTTCTTCCGAGAACTTGTAGCGTTGAATCATCGTACCCATTGCGCCGTCCAAAATGAGGATGCGCTCTTTCAATAATTCTTGTAGCGTCTTGGTTTTTTCGTCTAATAATACCGTCTCAGTCATTTTATATATCAATTATTTTAATATGCTAATTTATTAATGGGCTAATGCGCTGGTTTTTATATGTTTATAAGTATCTGATAACCAGTTAGTTATGATTTAATGTTAAAATATATTTCATCTTCCGATGCTCACTTAACAATTCAAAAAATATAATCTTTCCAATTTTAAATATTCATAAGTCGTTCATTATCAAATGATTATATATAATTGGATTGCACTGCAAAATTAAATGGTAATTTTAACGGTACAAACAAAATAATATTCTTTCTTGCAAAAGAAATTACACGTGTAAAGAAATTTTAATTGGGAAATGTCATATTTCATCAATTTATATTTCCTAAATAATTTAGGTAGGAATTAGCACCTTGCCGGGACTCCTGGTAGGTTGCCAGTGGGTTGTAGAGCCTAATCTCTCGCCACTTCTGTATAAATCAATTACTTAGCAAAAGGTGGGTAATTGACTTGAATTGCGGGCAAAGGTAGTACAAATCCAAGATTATTGCAAATTTTTGGGCAAAATTGCGCTTTTGGTTTGCGTTGAAGAAGGTAGCATTGGATAGTTTATTCGCCCAAATTTGCCCCGCCCGGCAGGTTGTAGCCCGTTACTTGCTCCAAAATAAATGTAACTACCGACAAGAAAAAGCTAAATGCGGTTGCCCAAATAAATACAAACAACATACTGCCAAAAATCACAAAATCCTTGACCAAAAAATTGACAACCAAAACTATGACCGTGTTGAGGACAAAAGGAAACATTCCCAAAGTCATCAAAGTAATCGGAAAAGCAAAAAGTTTGATAATTGGCTTGATAAAAATGTTGATAACTGCCATCCAAACAGCCACCAAAATACCTGCCTCCACAGTGCGAAAGGCAATACCGGGCAACAACCAATCGGTAACAAAAACGGCAATGATATAAACAATGGCTTTGGCTAGTAAATTCATAGTACTTTTTTGATAAAATAATTAATTTACAAAGATAATTTTTTTTTCGCCGACCATTATCAAGTAAGGAATTAGAAATTAAGAATTAGGAATTAGAAATTATATAATCAATTGATTATCAATTAGTTATGCTCTTTTAAATGTATAACTTATTTTGTAATCATTCCTTAGCAAAATTGAAAAGCTTGGCGTGCCGGATGGAGTCCGCCAAAGGCGGAAGAGACCCCGCCTGCGCTTGCCCGCTACGTGGGGTGGGGTTTGCAAACCTCACCCCACGTAGCGGGCAAGCGCAGGCGCGGCTCTATACACGACAGCCGGTTACGCGCCCAAATACTTGGATTGGTTATTTAATAAACCGTTGATTATCAATTAGTTATATCATTTATTCGGTTATTTTATCAAATCCAGTCCTTGAAAGGTTTGATTCAAAATGAGTCGACTATCGGCTTGCAAATGTTTGTCGAGCAAGGTGGCATAAATATCTCGAAAATCGAGCGTAAATTTCAAATCGCCCTCATCTAAGTCTTGTAAATTGGGGGCTTCATTAAAAACGCCGGCTTTTTTGAGGTTTGGATGAATGATAAACACATTGCCAGCCGTGCCGTGATCAGTGCCTTCGCTGGCATTTTGGGCGACTCGCCGCCCAAACTCCGAAAAAGTCATAATGACTACATCTTGCAAGCGTTGATTGGCTTGGAGGTCTTGCACAAAAACCGATAGGGCTTCGTCATACATTTTGAGGAGGCGTTCTTGTTGGGGTTTTTGGCGCACGTGGGTATCAAAGCTACCCATTGAAGTATAATAAATGTTGGTTTCTAAACCGGCGTTGATGAGCTGGGCAATGGTTTTGAGTTGTTGGGCAAAGGGTGAAGCCGGATAAGTAAATTTGGATTGATAAACTTGATTTTTTTCATAGATATAGCTTGCCGATGACACGGTTTCGGCGAGGGTTTTGTACAGGTAGGCTACGTGGTCGTGGTGGTGGTCGGCGAGGGCAAGTTTTTGGTTTGCCAAATGCTGAATGTTTTTGGCTTGGGTAACTTGATAAAGTTTTTGGGGGTTTTTGAGTGCCAAGCCTTTGATGTTTTCGCCTTTCATTGCCAAACTTAGGGTATCATCGACCTCAATGGCTTGGTGGGCAATGGTACAATCCGAACTTGGGCAGTGGCTATCCAAATACCGCCCAACCCAGCCGCTAGTCAGGTATTGGTCGGCATTGGCGGCGGTGTGCCAAATATCCATTGCCCGAAAATGAGAGCGGTCGGGGTTGGGATAGCCCACATTGTTGAGAATGTTTAAATGACCGGCATCAAAAATACGTTTCAGACCACTCAAAGCCGGATGCAAGCCTAGTTCGTCGGTCAAGGGAATGACTTGGGCGGCGGGGATAGCCAAGCGCGGACGCTCGCGGTAATAAATATCATTGCGATACGGAATAATCGTATTGAGGCTATCGTTGCCCCCCGACCATTGAATGATGACCAAAATTTTTGGTTTGGAGATTATGTTCTCGAGATTTTGGACTTCGAAGGCTTTTAAAAATTGGGGTATCCACATCGTACCGACTGAAGCCAAAGCCGATTGCTGAAGAAATTTGCGCCTTTTCATACGTTGCTTGTTTTTAGGATTTAGACTGCCAAAAGTGAAAAAGGTTTAATCAAAGTTCCCCAGTTCGCCTTGGGCGGAGAGAATAAACTCCTGAATTTGCAAATTTTTAAATTTTCAGATTTCTGAGTTTTTAAATTTGAATCTGAATTTTAAAAATGAATTTTGAATCTAAATCTTGAACTTCAAAACCTTGATAATCATTCAAAAAAACTTGGCATAGTCGGTAATTTTGGCTTGCAAACGGGTTTCGATATATTCGTTTGCCCCACCCAAAGTTTGCAAAATCAGGTGGGCTTCTTCCTGATAGATGCGGCGTTTGCGAGGAGTCCAATAAATCGCCGGTAGGTACAAATTATCAACTCGGTCAGCCATTTTTACAATCCTGATCTCGATGGGTTGTTGCAAAATCCGGTCAAGGCTATCGCTCATTTGTTGGTCATAAGGCAGTTGGGTGTTTTTGGTAAGTGCCAATACGCCTTGCGCTACGGACTCGCCAAACTCGGCAACCAACTCGCCGTAGTGGGTAGGGGTATCTTCTAAAGTATCGTGTAATAAAGCGCATTGCAGAGCAAAATCGATATTCCAAGTCGGCGCAGAGGTATGCGCAAAGGCTGAGGCAGTTTCCATAGCTACACTGGCTAAGTGTGTTAGATAGGGCAAATTTGTACCGGCTATTTTTTGGTCGGCGTGGGCTTTGGCGGCAAAAGTGATAGTCTGGCGATAGATTTCTTCGTTCCAAAACATAGAAAATGAAATTAGTTAGTAAATAAAATAAAATGCTAAAGTGCTGATTATTAATCAATTAGCCAAATTGATTGACAATTAGTTATAAAAATATCTAAGCCTGCAATATTTTGTAATTTGGTTCTTCACCACTTTTCAGGAATGAGAATTTTTTTTTCTGAAATTTATCAATTTCAGTGATTCTGAGCATTAATGAACCAAGCGATAGCTTGGTG